>CALVUB010000035.1 GCA_944363385.1 uncultured Clostridia bacterium | reverse complement strand
AGCATATAAGAGCTCATAAGAAATTTATAGGAGGTTAAAATGGAAGAAAACAGAGAACAACCGACCATGGAACCGGCAAATGTTATAAACATAACGGAAGAAGAGAGTGCTGTGAGTGAGGTCGGCTCTCAAGGCACTTATGGCAAATTTAAATCAGCAGAGAAGTTGTTAGAGGCCTATAACAATCTGGAGAGCGAGTTCACCAAAAAGTGCCAATTGCTAAGCGAGTTGCAAAAAGATAAGAGGCAAGAAGAGTCGAGCGCCCCTTCAACACAAACAGAAACTCAAACTTCTCAACAAAATGAAGACGATCAGTTTTCTGCCTTCCTTTTAGCAAACGAGATGGCAAAACCATTTGAGGAAGAAATCAAAGAAAAAGTTTCTTCCACAAACCAACTTAGCCCATATGAGGTTGCGTGGGCTAAAGTTGTGCTCGGTCATTTGAATGCCGAGCAAAAAACTAGCGACCCAATCGTAAACAATTATGTTTTATCAGATGAAAATGTCCGAAAAAAAGTTATTCAAGAATATCTTAGCGACCTTGCTAAGCACAAACCACCACAAGTCATTTCTTCAGCGGGTGGGGAAAGAGTGTCAAGCATCAGTCCTGACACTCCAACTTCCCTTTCCGAAGCAAAGGAAATGTTGAGAAGGATGTTTGACTAAAATTAAAGATTTTCGACATTTTTTTCAAAAAAAACTGCAAAAAAAACATTAAAAAGGAGAAATTATGGTAACTTTAACATCTGCTGAAAGTGCACTTAAAAATGTTTATCTTGGTGTGGTTGCCAACCAACTCAATGTGAGAGCAAATCCACTTTTAGCAAAAATAAAAAGAACAAGCAAAGACGTTTGGGGTAAATCTATCAAAAAACTTGCACCTTATGGAATCAATGGAGGTATTGGTGCAGGAAGCGAAACCTCAACTCTTCCAACCTCTACTGGCAACAGCTATGTGCAATTTAGCGCAGAGCTTAAAAACCTTTATGGAAAAATCGAACTTTCTGACAAAGCAATCAGAGCTTCAGCCAACAACTTGGGGGCGTTTGTAAACCTTCTTTCTGACGAAATGGAGGGACTTGTAAAGGCAAGTTCTTTCAACCTTGGCAGAATGCTTTATGGAGACGGCACAGGACTTCTTGCAACTGTTTCTTCAGTTTCAGGTAAAGTTGTAACTTGTGACAAAGTTAATCATCTTATTGAAGGCATGGTGGTTGATGCTTATACTGGCTCAAACCTAAATGCTGGAAAACTTAAAGTTGTTTATGTGGACAGAGAAAACAAAACTTTCACATATCAAGAGACTGGCTCAACCACTGCAACTTTAGTAAGTGGAGACAAGATTTATGTTCAAGGCTCAAAGGATTATGAAATTTCTGGTCTTGGCAAAATCTTTAACACAAGCGAAAACACAATCTATGGCGTAAGCAAGACCGACTATCCATGGCTTAAACCTTTCGTTTCAGCTCCAGCATCAAATGTTGAAATTTCTGACACTTTAATTCAAGAAGCTATTGACGAGCTTGACTTCAATCACGACAGTCAAATCAACTTTATCTCAACAACTCCTGCAATAAGAAGAGCATATCAACAATATCTTTCAGCTTGCAAGAGAAATATTGACATCATGAATTTGGAGGGCGGATTTACAACAATCACTCACAATGGAATTCCAGTTGTGGCTGACAGATTTGTAGATGACGGCGAGATGTATCTTCTTAACACTGATGATTTCACAATGCATGAACTTTGCGACTGGCAATGGCTTGAAGGCGAAAATGGCAGAATTTTAAGACAAAATGCTGACCAACCAACTTACAGCGCAACACTTGTAAAATATGCTGAGCTTATCTGTGACAAACCTTGTGGGCAGGCAAAACTTACAAAAATTTCTTCAACCATTGGTTCTACAAATGACGACAAGTAAAAGCATTTCAAAAAAATAATAAACTTCAAAAATGCCCAAAGCCAGAAGTTTAGTTTTCTAGACTTGTTTTGGGCTTTTTGCAGTAAAAAGACAATTGTTACAACTTTTTGCTCTATGGGAGGTAAAGAATTATGAGAAAGGAAGAGTTAATCAATAGAAATCATCGAGATTTTCTTTTTATTGATAGCGACTGTCTGTTTATCACCGACAGACTGAAAGAGGTCGACCCCTCTTATAGAGTTGTCTTTTCGCTCAAAAAGAAAAAATTTGAAGTGCACAGCATTTTGCAATCTTCCACCTATTGTTTTACCTTGCCTTATGCTTGCCTTGACGAGAGGGCAGTAGATTATGCAAAAAAAACAAGAAGTGAAAATGCCGAAAAGCTGATCAAAGAAATTGACAGGGCAAATGAAGAGCTTTATCGCAAAATGCTGAAAGAAGAAATAAACAAGTTAAAGGAGGCACTATGTTAGTTAAAGATATTATTGTTCTTGCCTGCCAGTTTACCGAGAATGAAGAGCTTGGAAGAGCAATTGAAGAAAACGAAACCCTTTCTGACAAACAAAATAAAGAAGTTGAAAAGTTTGTCAAATGTTTCAATCTTGTGAGTAATGAGATTGCAAGTGAGTTTGTGCCTATAAAAAAAGTGGAACAGCTTGAGACCCATGACGGCAAGATTTTATTTTCAAATTTTTCTGCCAAGCCTTACAAAATTTTGTATGTCAAAAATAGCCTTGGAAGAAAGGTGCGTTTTAAAGTTTTTGAGGACCACATTGTAGCATTTTGCAAAAAGGCTATTGTTGCCTATAGCATACTTCCCTCTACTTTGGACTTAAATGGAAGTTTTGACAGTTTTTTGCCTGAGCGCATTTACGGCTATGGCGTTGCAAGAGAATACCTTTTTATGCAGGGTAAATTTGACGATGCAGATGTTTTTGAAGAGCGCTTTAAAAACAGTTTAGAGTATATATGCCGACAAACGCCTCATGCAAGATTGCCTCGGAGGAGGTGGATTTGATGTTTTATAAAAATGTTCTTAAAACGAAAAAGACAAAAAGCAAAGAATTTCAATTTGACATGTTTTCTTCGCCTGCTCAAACTGACAAAGATGACAGTGTTTGCAATTTCAATTTAACAGATGAATGTTATAATTTTCGCACCAACAGCGGAGCACTTGTTAGTGGATATGGCTTTAAAGATTTTGCAAGCCCGCTTTCAAAAACTGACCTTAACAATGAAAGTGTTGTGGTTGTTAGTGGAAATGAAATCAGTGCTCTTTGGTCATTTGAGTGGTATGATAAAAATAACGATGAAAACAAATATTACAGCATGTATTTCAATGACCAGAAGAAAATTTGCTATGATGATATGTTTGGCGCAAGGCCTACAACTCTTCTAGTCAACACCTCGTTTTCTGATGTGCCAGTAGGAATAAGATATAAGTTTGATGGCATTGATTCTATGATTTTTTCTGGAGAAGGACAAAATCTGCTTGTGCTTAAAGGTCAAAGTCAGCTGACAAGTGAAAATGTGCCTAGGCTTATTTCAATCTGTGCTCATTTTGGAAAACTTTTTGCAATAACTGCCGAGGCAAGAGGGAGACTTGTCTATAGCGACAACGAAAATATTTTGGAGTGGAATGATGCGCAAACTCAAAACCTTGACTTTAGCGATAGTCGCGGAAATTTGACAAAGATAGTGTCTTTTGATGACTATGTTTATATTTTCCGCGAATATGGCATAACTCGCATTTCAGAGTATTCTTCTGACAGCGAGTTTGCAATAACTCATCTTTATCAATCGGACAGCTATATCTATCCAAATTCAATTGCCCATTGTGGCAACCGCATTTATTTCTTGGAAAGGTCTGGGTTAAAATATTTTAATGGCTCAAGTGTTCATGGCGTTGAGATAAACGAAATAAAAAAACTTTCGTTAGTTAACAACAACTGCTATGGACAATGCTTTGAAGGCAGATATTTTCTTGCCTGCAAAATGGATTTTGACGAGGGAGAAGTTGGTTGTGAGACTGACTCTTTTGTCAACAATGCTCTTCTTGTCTATGATGAAGAAGATAAGCATTGCGAGGTTGTGCGCGGAATTGACATTCGCTCTATGCTTGCCCTGCAAAATCCATACAAACCAAAGCTTATTGCCTGTTTTAATGGCGACAACAAGGCAAAAATTGGAGAGCTCACAAAAGAGGGTAAAATTTTTTCAGAGAAATTGCCAGCAAAGTGGCAGAGTGTGAAAAGTGATTTGGGGCAGACAGGAAAAATCAAAAAAATTAAAAAAATCTATATAAAATCAGTTTCAGATTGCACTTTGACAATCAAAAGCGATGAAGAGGAAAAATCGTTTGCTCTTTTAGGAACAGACAAATTGCAAGAGCTTTCTTGCAATGTTATTGGCAAAGAGTTTTCGGTCAAGCTATCGTCCCAATCGGAAGTAGCTTGCAAAATTTCATCTCTTGTGCTTAGCGGAATTGTAGAAAACTAAGACAAAGAATAACTTACTAGTCAAAATAAAACATTTTTGTTTCCTTTTTTGCATGGAGGTGCTATGAAAAATTCTCGTGTGAGAGGAAATGACAAAAGGAAAAATCTATGGAATTTTGGCAAGAATTTTTGAGAGTGGTGATAAGCAACGGAATCTTTGCCGTGCTTTTTGTTTTTCTGTTTTTTTGGCAACTTAAAGATAGTGAAAAACGGGAGCTTTCTTACAGAGCAACTATAAACGCTTTAACTGAAAGACTTTCTGATATGCAAAAAATGCAAGATGATATTGATGAGATCAGAGAAATCTTGGAGGCAAATGAAGATGAAAAACAAGATTAAATCTTACAGTTTTTGGACTGCTCTTTCTGGTGCTGTTGTCGTTCTTTTGCAAGCAATTGGCGACTGCTTTGGCTTTTCAATTCAAAGCGAGCTGGTCTCTAGCATAATCATGGCGATTGCTGGCGTGCTGGTGGTTTTTGGTGTGGTTTCAATGCCAAACAAAGAGGGCTCGGACAAAGAAAGTGAAAGCCAAACTGAAATGGAAAAAAATCAAGAAAACAAAGACCAAGCAAAAGAAAACGAAACAGAAGAGAAAACAGAAAATAAAACTGAAGAATAATAAAAGGCGGGCTTTTTAAGCTCGCTTTTTTGTTAAATATTGCAAAATTTAAGATTTTTTTTGCATTTTTAACATTTTTTCAATAAAATTTTTAAAATTATTTTTCTATTTCGACAATTTTTGCTAAAATCTCATTTGTGAAAAAGTTTTTAAATTTTCGATATCCCTTCTATTGTTTCTTAGCTCTTTTGTTTGGAGCTGGAGTTGCAAGAAGCCTTTATTCTGGTGTGATTGAGACAATCATAATAGTTGGTATTGTCTTGCTTTTTGTTGCAATTTTGTCAGTTTGCTATAGAAAATTTTTGCCACTTCTTATGATTATCATTTTTTTCTTTGTTGGCAACGGCACTTTCTTTCTGGGCATGACAAGTTTTGACAACAAAGAGTATGAGGGTGAAGTGGCTATTGTTGGCAGAGTTACTGACAAACTTTTCATAAGTGAAGAAAACTATTCAAACCTTTTGCTTGAAGATGTTTCTATTGATGGCGAGAAGGCAAAGAATGTTCGCTTGTTTGTTTATGGAGATTGTGGAATTGAAGTTGGTGACATTTTGGCTTTTTCAAGCAAGGTAGAGGCTGTCAAGCCTTTCAATCTTGGAGTGTTTAACTTGACCAGTTATAGTTATAGAAATGGAATTGGATACAACTCTTCTGTTAATTTTTCTGACATCGTCATCACTGAAGGCAATATGAAGATTGATGAGGCCTTTCGCTCTTCTGTCAAAGAGGCACTTCTTGGCAACATGAGCGAACGAAATGCGTTAATTGCCTATGCAGTTTTATTTGGTGACCAAAGCGGGATTGATGACGAAGTGGATGAGGCTTACAGAAACAGTGGCATTGTGCATGTGCTGACTGTTAGCGGACTTCACATAGCTTTTATTGTTGGCGCGCTTATGCTTTTTATAAGACTTTTCAAAATAAATTGTTTTGCAAGTTTAGCAATCATTTCTGTCATCCTGCTTTTCTATTGCTATCTTTGTGGTTTTACTCCAAGCGTGGTCAGAGCAACCATAATGGCAATTATATTATTGTTATCACGCATTTGCAATCGACCTTATGACGGGCTCAACTCTCTTGCAATCTCTGGCTTTGTCATAGTTTGTTTCATTCCGCTTTCCACTGTCGATGTTGGCTTTTTGATGTCTTTCTTTTGCGTTATGTTTATCCTGCTTCTTGCAAAACCTTTCACCAAACTTCTCTCTTATGTAATGCCTAGAAAGGTTGCCTCTGTTATGGCGGTTTCAATTTCAGCTCAAATTGGAATTCTACCTTTTACAGCCTCCTTCTTTTCAAATTTTAACTTTCTTTCAGTGTTTGCAAATCTTCTAGTCATTCCAATTTTCTCAATAATTTTTCCAATTTTGTTTGTGCTTGCTTTTCTTTTGTCTTTCATGCCTTTCCTTGGGTCAGTGCTTGTAGTTTTTGATTATGCCTTCGACCTTGTTTTTATCATTGCATCTTTCTTCTCATCGACAACGCTTCAAGTTCCGCTCAGACCATTTTCTCTTTCAATCAGCACTTTGATTATCATTTTCTTTTTCACGCTTTCTTCTTTCTTTGTTGTCAAAGGTATAAGCAGACTTTTGGTCTGCTCCTCTGTGGCATTTATGTTTGTGCTTGCACTGATTATTCCATATCTTCCAACAAACAATTTCACCTCAGTTTCATTTGTTGAAAGTTATAGCGGACAGATGATTGTGCTGACTTCCAAAGATGGTGGCACGCTTTACTATGGAGATGACTATTACTATCAAAACTTTTCTTCACAAGGCAAAAACTTTGAGGTTAATTATTATCTAGCTGAAAATATCAATTTAGCAACAGCTGACACTTGGAAAGCTTATGGCGCAGAAGTCCTGCTCACTCCAAATGCCGATTCGTCTGATGACAATCAATATAGTGTAAGCGAAACACCTTTGCAAGCTGGCGCTTTTAGAGTGAGTTATAAAGAAGGAGCGTTTGTTGTTGAGTTTGACGGTAAAAAAGTTTTAATTTGTGAAAAAATTTCAACTTCTTCTCTTTTTGATTTGATAAATGAAGACAGTTATGATATTATTTATCTAGGCGAAAACTTGCTTACGCTTGAAGGCGACTCGTTTGTGGTTGGAGAGGGGCAACGCTATGACTCAGGCAAAGAAAACTTCACCTTTTATGGCGAAGAGTTTGCTTATAGGGGGATTGATTGAAAACTTTAAAGACAAGACTAAGCAAAAAGCTTGAAAATGGATATCTTCTTGAAGGGGATGACCTCTTCCTTTTTGACAAGGCTTTTTCTATGATAAAAAAAGCTTGCAATTTGATAATGGAAGATTTCAACTTTGTTCGTTTTGATGATGACAATTTTTCAATTGATAAATTTCTAGATGCCACAGAGGTTATGCCTCTTGTTGATGAAAAACGGCTTATTTTGCTTAAAAATGTTACCAAAGTGACAACCGCCGATTTGAAAAAGCTGTCTTCATATTTTGATAATCCTGCGCCAAGCACAGTGGTGGTGATTTATGACTTTGAAAACAAGTTTTCATTATTAAAGAGCAATCTTGAATTTGTTGATTGTCGCCGTTTTGACCAAAATCTTGCAAAAGCGGTCATTGTCAGCGAGCTTAAAAAACTTGGCAAACAAATAAGCGAAGACGGCGTTGA
>CALVUB010000034.1 GCA_944363385.1 uncultured Clostridia bacterium | reverse complement strand
TGAATTTTATGATGATAGTCACTTAGATCGGAAATATGTTGACGGCGTTGGCTGGGTTTTGTTCTATAAGCTTGAAGAGGACGAGATTTTCTATATGGGCGACAATCGTGCAAACAGCACAGACGCCAGAGAATTTGGACCAGTAAAAGTTGGCGACATGGTGTTAGGCAAGGTGGTAAAAATTATACCAAATGGCGCTTACTCAAATCTGTTTCTTGTGCGAGGATACTATCAACTTAAAGGCATTTTAGAATATTTCTTCCCAAAAATTTTAGATTATTTTGCTTGGAAGGGTTAAATCGTTTGGTTTTTGGCAAAAATTGTGGTATTATTAAATTAAGCTAAAAAGCTTAAAATCTAAAAAGGAGAGTGATTATGAACAAACAAGAATTTATCAAAGCATTCGCTGAAAAAGCAAACTTTACTCAAAAAGACGCAGGTATTGCTTTTGATGCTATGGCATCAACAATTATTGATGCACTCAAAAAAGGTGAGAAAATTCAAATCGCAGGATTTGGCTCTTATGAAGTAAAATCTCGTCCAGCAAGAGAAGGTATCAACCCAGCAACAAAACAAAAGGTGAAAATTCCAGCTCAAAAAGTTCCATCTTTTAAATTTGGAAATAGCTTTAAAGGTCTTTTCAACTAAAAATATTTAGAATGTGAAACAAAATTTAAAAATGTGAAAAATTGTTTCACATTTTTTTTATTTATTTTGTCACTCTTTTACATAATTTTTTTGCACTTTGCCCATAATAGAGCAAAGGTGAAATAAATGCAAAAGGTTCAAAAACAGATTGAAAAACTAAAAAAGAGCTTTCATTCAACAAATGATTTCAGCTCGCGCATTTTTGTTTCCCAAAAAGGCATAGTTGGCTTTGTGTTTTTAAAAAGCATGATTGATGCCCAGCTTTTTTCACAAGCCGTCTATCTGCCAATTCAAAAGTGGCAAGGTCAAATTGACATATCCTCTTTAATAAACAAAATTTTGAAAAACAATGGTGTTGAAGAGGTGGCAGAAAGTGAAATTGAAAACAATATTTTAGACGGTAAAGTTATCATTTTTTCCGATTTTTTTGAGGGCTATATTTCAGTTGATATCACAAAATATCCTACTAGAACGCCGTCAGAACCTCCAACTTCACCAGTTATTCAAGGCCCAAGAGAAGGCTTTGTTGAAGATTTTAAAACCAATATGACCCTTCTTAGAAGACGACTGCACACTAAAGACCTTGTTTTTTCAACTTTAATTGTTGGCGAGATGTCACAAACAAAAGTCATTCTCTCATACATAGAAGGGGTGGCAGACAAAAGGGTTATAAAAGAGATTGAAACAAAGATTAAAAACATCAAAATTGATGGCATTGTGGACTCATACTACATACTTTCTTATTTACAAAAAAGACCTAACTCTTTATTTAAACAGATTGGCAACAGCGAAAAGCCTGATGTTGTGGCTTCAAAAATGCTGGAAGGCAAAGTTGCAATCATTGTTGACAACTCGCCAATTGTGCTTACAGTGCCATTTATTTTAATGGAAGAATTGCAGTCTAGCAATGATTACTATACAAACCATCACTATGCAAGCCTTGTTCGTTTTATCAGAATGTGCGGTCTTTTGATTGCCATTGTTGCGCCAGGTTTTTATCTTGCTCTTCAACTTTTTCACTACAACATTTTACCGTTAAATTTTTTGATAACCATAGCCGACACCACGCAAGGGCTTCCCTTTACACCATTTTTAGAGATTTTATTTATATTTTTATTGTTTCAAATTCTTTATGAAGTCAGCCTTCGCCTGCCAAGTTATCTAGGGCTTGCAACAAGCATTGTGGGTGCGTTAATTTTAGGTGACACCGGTGTTAAAGCAGGGCTTATTTCGCCACCAGGAGTTATCATCACAGCGCTTTCAAAAATTGCCCTTTACACAGTGCCAGAACAGCAAAGCCAAATCACCGTTTTGCAAGTTTTGTTTATCATTTTGGGTGGCTCACTTGGAATTTTAGGCATAGTTTCAGGTTTTGTATATGTTGTCAATTATCTCAATAGCTTAGATGATTATCACACTCCATACATGGCGCCGTACGCTCCAAGAATTAAAGAAGATTTGCAAGACGGGCTTCTTAAACGAGCAATTGGCGCTAACAAAAACATGCCTCGGTCATTTCCAAACAGCAAGGGGAGGGAAAGATGAAAACGATTTCGGCTAGACAAACAGGCATCATTGTTTTTTTGACAATTCTCGCCAACAAAATTTTGGTGCTTCCTTCCATATTGTATAAAAATTCAAAAGCTGATTCGATTTTTGTTATGCTTGCGCTTTTTTTTATCGAATTTTTGATTTTGCTGGTCTTTTTAAAACTCAAGAAAAACTATCCAAATCAAACTTTTTTAAGTATTTTACAAAAAAAACTTGGAAAAATCATTGCAAAAACAATAATTTTTGTCTTTTTAGTGTTCTTTCTGTTCAAAACAATGCTGACATATTCAGTTTTGTTTGTCTATTTGAAAGATCTTGTATATCAAGATGAATTTGGTTTTTTGGCGCTTATTTGCCTTATTCCAGTCATCAATCATGCCACAATAATTGGTCTTAGGTCGATGAGTAGGACTTTTGAAATGTTTTATTATTTGGTCGTTGTAGGCATAGTGTTTTGCCTTGCCATTGCTTTTTTTACTGACATTTCCACGCCAATACTCTTCGTCAGCCCTGTTTCCTCTTTATTTGCATCAGCTTGGCAAGGGCTGTTTGCCTTTGGCGATTACTTAGTGCTTTTTATTTTTATTGACCGCATTACAATCAAAAAGGGCGAGGCAAAAAAGGTTATGCTTTTTGCTCTTGTAGGCGTAATTTTTGTGCTTGCAATTTTCACCATATTTTATTCCAAATATCAGCTAACTTCATTTATGCACAACAATGCGCTTGCAGACCTTTTGGTTTTTTCGGTGCAATTCAATGCAATTGGAAGACTTGATATCATTGCCATGCTGACAATTATGACACTTGGTCTTTTTCAACTTGAAATTTTCCTTACAGCTTTTTGCGATTGTTTTGTAATGGTTTTTAGCAAACTTTCTATCAAATATGCAACCGCCGTGTTTGACATTCTTTTTCTCGTCATATATCTAGTTTTAATTGCTAAGTATGAAGTTATGATAAGTCTTGCCACCAGCATTTTGCCTTATCTTGCCATTGTTGCAAGTTATCTTTTGCCAATTTTGTTTTACGCGCTTTCTTTTAAGCATAAAAGGGAGGTGAAAGATGAAGAAAATCATTAATGGCATCAAAAGATATCCTTTTATTATTGTTTTGGTAATTATTTTATTGTTTTTCACACCTTTTGCCCTTTTTTCTCCAGGAGAAAGCAGAAGGCGGGCAATTGTGATTGCAATCGGTCTTGACAAACTAGAAGAGGAATATGAAATTTCTTTTCTCACTTTTATTCCAAAACCAAACCAAGAGTTTGAACAGTCAAATTCGGTGGTTTCAGGCAAAGGCTCTTCTGTTTCTGAAGCTATTTTGGATGCACAGCTTACTTTAGGCAAAGATATTGGTCTTTCGCATGCAAAAACCACAGTGGTCAATGAAAAAATGCTGGAGGAGGATGTGTCTTCTTCACTTGACTATCTTTCAAGAGTGATTTCGCTTCCTGAAAACACTGTTTTTGTTTGCACAAACACTTCGGCAAAACAACTTCTTATGGCAACCGATTCACTTGAAAAAAATTTAGGCTTAAAACTAGACCAGCTCATATCTTACAACGCAAATGATGTGTATATCACAGACACATCTTTGGAGGCTTTTTATAAAGGATACTACAGCCCACATAAATCGTCAATCATTGGCTTTATCGAACATGTCAAAGAAGAGTCTTCAGGTGGAGGGCAGTCTCAAGGTTCTAGTGGCTCTCAAGAGGCGCAAAGCGGTGGACAAAGCGGAGGCGAACAAGCAGGCTCGTCAAACGCAGGCTCTTCAGGTGGCGGAAGTGCGGTTGCCAGCTCTTCTGGCCAAGAAACGTCCGAGGCAGGTGGAGAGCAAAGCGAAAAACAACGGGGTTCTTTGCAAGGGCAAAGTGAAATTTTAAACAAGGCAGATGCAATTTTGCTTAGAGAAGGCAAAAAGGTGGCAAAACTTGATGTTGACAACTTAAACAGCATAAATCTTTTAAGCGAAAAGCATTCTTTAGACAGCATAACGGTTGAAAATGTCAAATGTGAGTGTGGAAAAACGGTTGACATGACCTTTTTGCTTAAAAACAAACAGGTGGCAATTCAAACAGATTTTCAAAATGGTGTTCCGCTTTTTATTGCAAATGTTTCAATTGGTGTTCAACTCACAGAAATTGACACAAAAGGACAGGAGATAAAGCAGAATGCTCAGTCAACAAAAATTTCTGACGAGATTGCTTCAAAGCTTGAAATGAAAATTCGCTCCGAATTTGCCCAAATGCTTAAAATTTTGCGAGATTGTAAGGCTGATGTTATGAATGTCTATGCCAATTTTTTTAAAAATGATAGAAAAAAGTTTGAAAATTTTTTATCTTCCTTAGACGACAGAGAAGACTATCTAAACCATATAACTTTTATGCTCAATATGAAGATAAGGCAAGACGGCTAAAAATCTTGACTAAAAATGTCTTAAATCAAAAAAAGTTGAAAAATATCAAAAAAAAGCTTTTTATTATTTGTGTAAATTTTATTTTTGTGATAGAATATGATAGTCTAAATATGATAGGAGGCAAAAAAATTGAACGAAACCCAAAAACCTAAGTTTAGATTTTCATATCTATTTTTGCTACTTATAGCAATTTTGATTATTGTGCTTATTTTTACAAACACAGGCTATTCAGGTGAGAGACTGGATAACTTTAAAGATGCCTACGAGCTTGTCAATGGCACTTATGTCAACCAGACAACAGAAAAGCCAGAAAAAGTGCAAGCCATTTATTATACCAGCGACACCATCTACTTTTTGGTGGAAGGCTCACGATATGAAGATGCTTTTCCAAATTATAGCGACTATTACTTAAACTTTAAGTCTTTTGACGGTCAGCTTGAAAGATTTCTTGAATATATCGAGGACAAAGAGGGTGCAAACATTGCAATCATCCCTTCAGTTCAAGGGGTTGATTTCTGGGACATTCTCTATCCAATTCTCTATCTTGCATTTGGCATCTTTATCATCTGGATGATTTTTAGGCTGATCAATTCTTCAAATAAAGGAGCAATGAGTTTTGGAAAGAGCAAAGCTCGCTCTTACACCAACAGTCAAGTCAGATTTTCAGATGTGGCTGGCGCAGATGAAGAAAAAGAAGAACTTGCTGAAATTGTTGAATTTTTGAAAAATCCTTCAAAATTTACTCAACTTGGAGCAAGAATTCCAAAAGGAGTGCTTCTTGTAGGCCCTCCAGGAACTGGTAAAACTTTGCTTGCAAGAGCAATTGCAGGTGAAGCAAATGTGCCTTTTGTTTTTATAAGCGGTTCAGACTTTGTTGAAATGTTTGTGGGCGTTGGAGCTTCTAGAGTGAGAGACCTTTTTGACCAAGCCAAGAAAAATAAACCATGCATTGTGTTTATAGACGAAATTGATGCTGTTGGTCGTCAGCGAGGAGCTGGACTTGGTGGCGGAAATGACGAGCGCGAACAAACACTCAATCAACTTCTTGTCGAAATGGACGGATTTGAGCCAAATGAAGGCATAATCGTGCTTGCCGCAACAAACAGAGCAGATGTGCTTGACCCAGCACTGCTTAGACCAGGAAGATTTGATAGGCAAGTTTATGTCAACATTCCTGATGTAAGAGGAAGAGAAGGCATACTGAAAATTCATGCTAAAAACAAACCTATTGATGAAAGCGTAGACTTCAAAACCCTTGCAAAAATCACTGTGGGCTTTACTGGCGCAGATATTGAAAACATGCTTAATGAAGCTGCAATTTTGGCAGCCCGAGCAAACAGACCAAAAATCATTATGACCGATATTCAAGAAGGCATCAACAAGGTGACTATGGGACCTCAGAAAAAGAGCAGAATGGTTACCGAGAAAGACAAAAAAATCACAGCTTATCATGAGTCTGGCCATGCGATTCTTGGCAAACTTCTAAAACATACAGATGAAATTCAAGAAGTATCAATTATCCCTCGTGGCATGGCTGGTGGCTATACCATGCAAAGGCCAGAAAACGACAACTCTTATATGTCATACAATCATTTGATGGACGAAATTGCAATGTGTATGGGCGGAAGAATTGCTGAAGAAATTGTCTTTAAAGATATCACGACAGGTGCTTCAAGCGACATCGCTCAAGCTACAAAAATTGCCCACAAAATGGTATACAATTGGGGTATGAGCAAAAATCTTGGTTTCCTTGGTCTTTCAAATGACCAACAAGTGTTTATAGGAAGAGATTATCAAACTCGCTCAGACTTCTCAGAAAAACTTGCCTCTGAAGCTGATGACGAAATAAGGCAAATCTTGGACTATAACTATAAACGCGCAAAGAAAATATTAACAGACAATCGCAAACTTCTTGATGAAATGGCAGAGCTTCTTCTCAGTCACGAAACTATCAATAAAGAAGAAATTGACCTTCTTATTCAAGGCAAAAGCGCAACGGAAGTTGCAGAGATTATGGACATAAGAGAACACGAGCAACGCAAAAAAGAAGAAAAAGAGCGCAAAAGACTTGAACAAGAGCGCAAGGCAAGGGTGATTGAGGAAAAAATAAAGGAAGGACAAAAGCTTTTAGACGCAGGTATTATCACGGCAGAAGAGTTTGAAAATATCAAAAAAGCATATCTTCAACCTGAAAAAAGTGAGCAAACAGAAGAACGAAAGGTAAATTCAATTTCTAAAAAAGCAAAAACGCTTGACAAATTACCTCAAGAGAAAGATAATAAAGAAAGCCAACCTCAAACAACTGAGGCTAAAGTGAAAAACATAGAAGAGGCTGATCAAAACAAAAAAAGTGTAAAAAAGGATAAAAAAGACGATAACTAGCTATAAGGAGCAAACATGGCTGATACAGTAAATGTTCAATCAATAGATGATCAATATATGGCAAAGATGAAGAAGAAAAGAATTATCACAAACTCAATAATTCTTTCTCTTTGTCTTGTGCTTGCTTTTGTGATAATTTTGCTAGCTTGTCTTAGAATTGACCTCAGACCTCGTTTTGACAATAATCCTGAATATGTTGAAATCAAAGTGGACAGCAAGAATGATGTTATTTCATTTGCAAAAGGAGATGAGCGATATCAAGAGTTTATGGACATTTACAACAGCACACTTAGCACATCAATCTTGTCTTCAATTTTTACTGGAAATGTTTATGGTTATAAAATAGAATATGTTGGAGAAGGAGCCAGTGACCAAAATGAAAAATTTTATGAAAGCTATTCAAATGGCGTGGGTTATGGAATGAGTAATGCTCTTTCAAGCAGACTTGGCTCAAACTATGTTCATTTCCGCTTTACCGAAGACCAATCAATCTATCGTTCAAACGGAACGGTGCTTGGCGGAAGATATAATGCTAGCAAGTCAATTTTTTATAAAGATGTTTATTTCACCTTTTCAAGTGATGAAAACTCAACTGAAGTAAATTACTACTTTGGAGTTAATGATTATGGTCCAACCATTGTTAAAATAACAGTGGAAGCTCAATCTTATAGCTTGTATGATTACGCAAAAGAATTATAACAAAACCGCAATATGCGGTTTTTTTGTTGTTTTTACAACATTTTTAACAGATTGACAAACATGTAAAAATTTGATAAAATAGTCGAAAGGAGAATTTAATGGGACGGGAATATTTTGATTTTGCAAGAATTGATAAGTTGTTTCTGATTGCTTCAGAAAAAGTTGAACTTCCAAAGCAAGAATGTGTTCTGTCATGTGATAAGGATG
>CALVUB010000033.1 GCA_944363385.1 uncultured Clostridia bacterium | reverse complement strand
TAAATTAGCAGTTATACAAAAGCATTTGCAGACTCTCAGAAAATATTATGATGAAAAGTGGCTTACTCTTTACATGCGCAAACATTTTTTGTGGTATAGCATGGGATGTGAAGGTGGCGCACAAGAAAGAGTCAAGCTTGCAACTAGCAATAGTCTTGATGAAAGTTTGCAAATTTTGAGAGAACTATTAAAATGATTTGGAAAAATGGCAGAAAAAGTGTAAAATATTATTAAGGAGTCACTATGAAGCGAACTGTAAAAGATTTAGTCAATTTGGAAGGGAAAGTTGTCATTTTAAGAGTAGATTTTAATGTGCCTCTGGATGACGGCGGGAAAATTCTTGACACAACAAGAATAGTGCAGTCACTTCCAACAATAAAATATTTGATAGAGCAAAAAGCAAAGGTTGTTTTGATTTCTCACCTTGGCAGACCAGAAGGATTTGAAATAAGAAAATCACTTTGGCCAATTGCACTTATACTTATAAAAGCGTTGCCAACAAGCGTTCACTTTATGAACAAGGTTTATGGCGATGAAGTAAAAAAGCGCATACAAGATATTGGAAACGGTGAAGTTCTTTTGCTCGAAAATATAAGGTTTTATAAAGAAGAAATTGAGTGCGATATGGAGTTTGCAAAAAAAATAGCTTCGCTTGGTGATTATTTTGTCAATGACGCCTTTGGCGTGGCACACCGAAAGCATGCAACAACCTATGGTCTTGCAAGGCTTATGCCAAATGCGATAGGTCTTTTGATGGAAAAAGAAGTTGGGGCTTTGAGAGGTGCTGTAGATGACCCTAAACACCCTTTTGTCTTTATTATTGGCGGTGGAAAAGTTCAAGGAAAAATCAATTTAATTTTAAAATTGCTTAACTCAGCCGATACAGTGATTATTGGTGGAGCTATGGCTTATACTTTTTTGGTGGCATCAGGCGTTGCGGTTGGCGAGTCGAAGGTTTACGACGAGAACGTTGCATATGCTCGAGATATTTTGGATATAGCAAAAGAAAAAGGCAAGAAAATTCTTTTACCAATCGATCATGTCTGCATAAAACAAAGCGCAAAGCGCAAAAAGGCGTTTGTTTCAGAGGAGATGGTTGACGATATGATAGCTTTTGACATTGGACCAAAGACGAGAGAGCTTTTTAAAGAGGAAATAAAAGGCGCAAAACAAATTCTTTGGAACGGTCCGCTTGGAAAATATGAAAACCCAGCTTTTGCCAGAGGCACACTAGAGATTGCTAAGGCAATAGCTGAAAGTGAGGCTTATTCTATTGTAGGCGGAGGAGATAGCGTTAGCGTGGTAAAAATGGCAAAGGTGGAAAATAAAATCAACCTTCTATCAACAGGAGGTGGGGCAACGCTTAAGTTTATAGAACAAGGATCGCTCCCTTGTATAGATGTAATTCAAGACAAAATACTTTTTAAGAGGTAAAGTTATGGCAAAAATCGTTATAGCAAATTTTAAGATGAACAAAACTGAAAAAGAGATCAAAGATTATTTTATCAGTTTTCTTTCAAAGTTTGAAGAACAAAAAGTTGACCTGATTATAGCGCTTCCTTACACCTCACTTTCTCTAGCAAACTTTATGCTTGAAGGCAGAAGGGTGGCGATAAGTGCTCAAAACATCAGCGAAGAGGATGAAAAGGGCGCAACAGGTGAGATAAGCGGAAGAATGCTTGCGGGCTGTGGCGCCAGTTATGTTATTGTTGGACACAGCGAAAGGCGAACAAAATTTAAGGAAGGTAACAAGGCTATTAATCAAAAGATTAAAAACGGGCTAAAAAATGGACTTTCAATCATTTTATGCGTAGGTGAAAGCTTGGCAGACAAAAACACAATGAAAACACTTGCCACCCTTAAGGTGCAAATTGAAGAAGCTTTCAAAGGGCTTTATGAAAACGAACTTGAAAACATTATCATTGCCTACGAACCTGTTTGGGCAATTGGCTCGGGAAAAACTCCTGCGCCAAAAGATGTTGAGCTTGCAGTCAAATCTATAAGAAAAGTTATTGAAGAAGATTTCTCTTTGAAGGCAAGTGAGCAGATTAGAGTGGTCTATGGCGGTTCGATAAATGCAAAAAATGCTCAAAAATTTGCAAATATTTCTGGACTTAATGGCATTTTGGTGGGTTCTGCAAGTTTAGACCCAAATGTTTTTATGCAAATTATCAATGCTTGCGTATAGCAGACGAAATCAATTGACAAATTGGTGATTTTAATTAAAATATCTCTAGGAGAAAAATGGAACACTTAGCACTATACAGAAAATATAGACCAAAAAATTTTGAAGAGGTTATAGGACAAGAGCATATCACAAAAGCGCTTGCGCATCAAGTTGAAAGCGACAAGCTTGCTCATGCCTATCTTTTTACAGGCTCTCGTGGAATTGGCAAAACTTCAGTTGCGCGTATTCTTGCAAAGGCGGTCAATTGCCAGAATAATCAAAATGGTTCACCATGTGGTGAGTGCGAAACTTGCAAACGGCTGGAAAAAGAAAGCGATATAAATGTTATTGAAATTGACGCTGCTTCAAATAACCGAGTTGACGATGTGAGAGAACTGCGTGAAAAAGTTAAGTTTTTGCCAATCAATGCAAAATACAAGGTTTACATAATCGATGAAGTGCATATGTTGTCAGACAGCGCTTTCAATGCTCTACTTAAGACGCTTGAAGAACCACCTGCACATGTCATATTTATTTTGGCAACCACAGAGGTGCATAAACTTCCTGCCACCATATTGTCAAGATGTATAAGGTTTGATTTCAGACTTCTTTCAATTGACAAGCTTACTCAAATTTTGGCAAATGTTCTCACCCAAGAAGGCATAAAATATGAAGGGGAGGCACTCAAGCTTATTGCTCAAGCAGGAGAAGGCTCAGTGCGAGACACGCTTTCAATTGCAGATTGCGTGGTGGCTTACAGCGATGGCGAAATCAAAAAAGATGATGTTTTAAAGGTTCTCGGCACAACCGATTATGACCTGCTTTTAAATTTCTTCGATCTTTTAAAAGACAAAAACATTGGAGGAATGCTTGAGGCCGTGGAAAACCTTGACCAAAGCGGAAAAAACATTCCTGTTTTTGTCAAAGACCTTGCGCTTCACGCAAGAGACTTGCTTGTATGCGCCACAACAAAAGACCCAAATGCAATTTTGTCACTTCCGCAAGAGGTGCTAGAAAAATATATGGTTCAGGCAAAATCTATTGATGAAAACAGACTGCTTGACTTTATGCAAGTGTTTGCAAGCGCAGAAAATGAGCTGCGTTACACGCTCTCACCAAGACTTTTGCTTGAAAGTTTGTCAATTTCTGCAATGCTTGGACAAGATGTAAAAAAAAACTGAATGAAGGGTTAACTCAAAACTTAAGCGCTAAAAATGTTTGGGGAAAAGTTGTCTTGTTTTTAAAAGAACACAGACAGGTTGCGCTCCATGTTGCCTGCGGAGATATCACCGAGGTTGCACTTGAGGCAGATCGGCTGGTGGTTAATGTGAGCGAAGGCATGCTGGCGGAAATTCTTAAAGATGGCAGGCGAGAAATTGAAAGCGCTTTGCGTTGGCAGGGGTTAGACCTAAAACTTGAGGTAAATCTTATGGAAGCCAAAGATTTGCCACAACAGGAAGATATAAACAAATTAAAGAAAATGTTAGGCAAAAAGCTTACAATAATAGGAGGTTAATATTATGGCATATGGTGGATTTGGAGGCTTTGGCGGAGGAAATATTCAACAACTTATGCGTCAAGCTCAAAAAATGCAAGAAGACATGAACAAAGCCAAGCAAGAACTTGAAGAGAGCGAGTTCTCTTCTTCTGTTGGCGGTGGAATGGTTGAAGTTGTGATGAAAGGCGACAAAACCATGAAGTCAATCAAAATCAAACAAGAGGTTGTTGACCCAGACGATGTTGAAATGCTTGAAGATCTTGTTGTCAGCGCTGTAAATGACTGTCTTGGACAAATATCAAGAAAAGAGAAGGAGATGCTTCCTTCAATTCCAGGAATGTAAAATGCAAGACGAAATCATTGAAAATCTTATCGAACAATTCAGAACTCTGCCTGGTGTGGGTTATAAAACGGCTCAGCGCTATGCCTATTCAATCATTGAAGGCTCGCTCGAGAGGGCAGAGCGTTTTTCTTATGCGGTAAAAGAGGCAAAAGAAAAAATCGGTTTTTGCAAAGTGTGTGGCAATTTTACTGATAAAGAAATTTGCCCAATTTGTCAAAAACGAAACAGAAAAATTATTTGCGTGGTGAAAGAGCCAAAAGATGTTTTGGCAATGGAAAAGGTTAAGACTTATGAGGGGGTTTATCATGTTTTGTTTGGCACTATCAGCCCTCTTGAACATCGCGGTCCAGACCAAATAAAAATCAAAGAACTTCTCTCTCGCGTGCAAGAAGACAAGGTGGAAGAGGTTATAGTTGCCACAAATCCAGATGTCGAAGGCGAGGCGACAGCCATGTATATTGCAAAAATTTTAAGTCCGCTTGGCGTGAAGGTCACAAGACTTGCCCAAGGCATCGCAATGGGAAGCGACCTTGAATATGCAGATGAAGTCACCTTATCAAAGGCGCTCGAGGCGCGAAGAGAGATAAAATAGGAGATGTATGGTTAGAAAAGAAATAGAAAAACTTTTAAACATTGCATTAGAAAAACTTAACATTGACGAGAAGGCGTCAGTGTCTTTTTCTTCCTTTCCAGAGCTTTGCGACTATCAATCCAACTCAGTGTTTGCTCTTGCAAAAAAAACTGGACAAAATCCTTTTGACCTTGCTGGAAAAATTATTGATAATATAGAAGAAACTGAGTTTTTTACGTTTGAAGTTGCTCGTCCAGCTTTTATTAATATAAAACTTACTCAAAAAGGATACAATCACTTTGCAAAACTTTTGTCCTTAGATGAAAGATGTGGCGTGAGCAAACTTAAGAGTCAAAAGGTGCTTCTTGACTATGGCGGGGCAAATGTGGCAAAAGCACTTCATGTTGGTCACTTAAGGTCGCCAATCATTGGCGAAGCCTTAAAGCGTCTTTACAAATTTTTGGGAGAAGAAGTTATCAGCGATGTTCACCTAGGCGATTGGGGGTTGCAAATGGGGCTGACCGAACTTCAGCTCTATGAAGACGGCAAGCTTGATTTCTATTTTTCTGGCAAAGGCAAAGAGCCAGAGCTGACCCTTGAAATGCTTAACGAGGCTTATCCAAAAGCAAGCGCGCGCAAAAATACTGATGAAGAATTCAAAAAAATGGCGGACGAGTGGACGCTTAAAATTCAAAACAAAGAAAAGCCTTACTTTGAAATCTACCAAAAAATTCGCGAGGTTTCTGTCAAAGAAATCAAAAAACATTACAGCGAACTTGGCGCAGAGTTTGACCTTTGGCTGGGAGAAAGTGACGCGGATGAATATATCAACAAAGCGCTTGATATTATTGAGAGCAAAGGACTTTCGCGAATAAGTGAGGGCGCGGTTGTTGTGGATGTTGCTGTGGAAGGAGAAAACATTCCAATTCCCAAAAAGAGCGAAGAGGAGGTGCAACGATACAAAAATCCAATGCCTCCAGCAATCTTAAAAAAATATAATGGAGGCGCTCTTTATGCTACAACCGATATTGCCACCATTCTTATGCGAAACACCCAAATTGACCGATTAAACCGCATTGAATATATTGTTGATGCACGGCAAAAAAATCATTTTGTGCAAGTTTTTAGAGTTTGCAAAATGGCAGAAATCAGCCCTTCAGACCAACAACTTATTCATATAGGCTATGGCACTATGAATGGAAGTGACGGCAAGCCTTTCAAGACCCGCTCAGGCGACACAATCAAACTTGAAGATATTATAAATATGCTTATCGATAAAGCGGGCGAGAAACTTAAGAGCAACGGCGTTGAATATGACCGAAAACTTGCTCTTCAAATCGGAGTGGCGGCTATGAAGTTTGGAGATTTGTCAAATAATGTTGGCAAAGATTATGTTTTTGACCTTGACAAATTCCTCTCGTTTGAAGGCAAAACAGGGCCATATCTTCAATATACCGTCTGCCGAATAAATTCTATATTAAACAAAGTCAGTCAAGATGGTGGAGAGATAAATATTGCAAGCGAAGAAGAGAAAAAAATTATTAAAAACATATTGAAACTCAATTCTTCCTATGAAATAGCCTATAAAGAAAAAAGTTTAAACAGCCTTTGTCTTGCCACCTTTGACCTTGCATCAGCATTTTCAACCTTCTATAACAACCATAAAATTTTAACTGAGAAAGATATGCATAAAAAAGCAAGTTTTATTTCACTTTTAAAGCTTGTCAAAAAAGCACTCACTCAAGCGCTAAACGTGCTTGCAATTGAAGTGCCAGAAAAAATGTAAAAAATTTTTAAAAACCTATTTACAAAATAAAAAAAGTGTGCTATTATAAAGCCAGATAAGGAGGACAAGATGAAATTAAAAGCAGATATGAGAGAATACCTTAAAAATGCAGTTGTTGCAAGAAAAGACGAAATTGTCCCATCAAAGACAACAATCGTTCAAAATTGCAGAGGATTGGAAAAATAAACTTGACAAAATGCAAGCCAGACGATTTGGTCTGGTTTTTTTATTGTCAAAGTTTTTTAAAACAAAAAACCACTAGCAAAATTTACATTCCACTAGTGGATTTAACTTGAAGTCACAAAGCGAACTATTTTTCGGCAGATTGGCTCCAAGCTTCTTCAAAATTGGTTTGTCTTTCTTTTACAATGTTTTCCATGATGTTAACAAACTCATACATAAATTTAAGATACCTTTCATCTTTGAAGTAGATATTTTCTATCTTTGGTTCTTGTGCAAACCTTATTTTCTTACCAACGCTATCAAAGTATTCTCTGAAACAATCTTGACTCTTGATAAGGTCTATCAATTTTTGAAGCTGGCTGGCATCTTTATTTTTAAGCTTTTCTTTAAAGGCGTTATAAACATATTGATTGGATTGAAAGTCCATTATGGAATCAATTTGCATTTTTTTGACAGGAATAGGTTTATCTAAAATTTTTTCTTTATCGCCAAATTTGCAAGCTTTCACCACACTTTCAAGCGTATAGAGAATTTGTTTGCATGTTTTAAAATGGACATCATTAAATTTTTTCTGTCTTTTATCAAACAAAACATTCATCATACGCATGGTCGAATCAATTTTTTCCCGTACCGTATTATTGTTTTGGTATGGTCCGCAAGCAAATGAATAATATCCCATATTACTAGGTTTAAATGTTGAATTCATAAACTTCTCCTTATACATTATCATAACCAAATCTCTAAAGATTTTTCATTGTGCATAAATATATTAACCTCTCTTTTTCCATTTGTCAACCCCAAATTTGTAAAAAGACGAAAATTTCTTTACAACGGGCGCTAGAGTATCGCAGGATAAGTAAAAAAAAGTGCAAAAAAGGCAAAAAAAGATTGAAAAAGTAGTTGACAAAGGAAGAATATATATGGTAATATATAGACGCTGACTCACGGAGTGAGGAAGCGAAGAACCATGAAAATTAAATAGAAAGTACAAGAATTGAAACAAAGTCAATTTACAAAGAGTTATTGAGTTAGGACGAACGCGTTAAGTGTAGACGCAAAAAAACATTAACCTAAAATATTTTAAAAAATATATAACGTTAGAGTTTGATCCTGGCTCAGGACGAACGCTGGCGGCGTGCTTCAAACATGCAAGTCGAACGGAGTTGTTGACGGCACAAAGCATATTAGATTCTTTAAAAAACAATTTAAGCAAGAGAAGAAGCAAAATTGTTTAGGAGAACAGCGAGAGCAAATATTTTCGAGATAAATTCGTCAAGAGGAGCACCGGTGTGATAACACATTGGTGGTGCGAACTCTTGTGCGGATTTAGCCGAAAAGATAAACTCGCAGCTGAGTCTTAAGACTAGCACAAAACATACTAGTCTTAAGGGTAGTATGTTTTGTGCTGTCATCAGCTTAGTGGCGGACTGGTGAGTAACGCGTGAGCAATCTGCCTATCACAGGGGGATAACAGAGGGAAACTTTTGCTAATACCGCATAAGACCACGGTGTCGCATGACAGAGGGGTCAAAGGAGTCAAATCTGGTGATAGATGAGCTTGCGTATCATTAGCTAGTTGGTAAGGGTAACGGCCTACCAAGGCGACGATGATTAGCCGACCTGAGAGGGTGATCGGCCACACTGGAACTGAGATACGGTCCAGACTCCTACGGGAGGCAGCAGTTAGGAATATTGGGCAATGGAGG
>CALVUB010000032.1 GCA_944363385.1 uncultured Clostridia bacterium | reverse complement strand
GTATACGCAGCAAAGCCACCTCTTTATAAGGTGACAAAAAACAAAGAAGATTTCTATTTCTATTCTGACCAAGAGCTTGAAGAATGGTATCAAACAAACGGCAGAAAGGGCTGCGCACAACAGAGATACAAAGGTCTTGGTGAAATGAATGCGACTCAGCTTTGGGACACAACAATGAACCCTGAAAGCAGAATTCTCATTCAACTGACAATTGAAGACGCTATTGAAGCTGAAAAGATGTTCAACGACCTGATGGGCGAAGACGTAGAGCTCAGACGAAAGTTTATTCAAGAAAACGCAACTCTTGTAAGCCCTGACGATATCGACGCGTAAAAAATTTTAAAGCATCAGCAGATGCTTGGAGGAATTATGGATAAAAACGATAACAAAAAATCTTTGGAAGAGATTTTGGCAAATTCAAAAATAGAAAAAGTTGACACGGTTGACAACTTAAAGCATAGTTTTATCTCCTATGCAATGGCTGTCAATGTTTCGCGTGCCATTCCAGATGTGCGAGATGGGCTGAAGCCTGTTCATCGCCGAATTTTGTATGGAATGGGTGAAATGAACAACTTTTATGATAAGCCAACCAAAAAGTCAGCTCGTATTGTCGGCGATGTTATGGGTAAATATCACCCACATGGCGACAGCTCAGTTTATGATGCAATGGTGCGTCTTGCTCAAGACTTTTCAATAAGATATCCCCTCGTTGACGGTCAAGGCAATTTTGGCTCTGTTGACGGCGACCCACCTGCCGCATCGCGTTATACTGAAGCCAGACTTTCAAAGATTGCATCACTTATGCTTGAAGATATCGACAAAGAGACTGTCAATTTTTATCCAAACTTTGACAACACCCTTATGCAACCTTCTGTTCTTCCAGCAAAAATCCCAAACCTTCTTATCAATGGTGCTGATGGTATTGCTGTTGGTATGGCAACAAACATTCCCCCACACAATTTAACCGAAGTTTTAAACGGATTGCAAGCAATGATTGACAACCCTGACATTGATATTGATGAACTTATAAAAATTATCCCTGCACCAGACTTTCCAACTGGCGGAATTATCATGGGCAGAACAGCTGTCAAACATGCCTATAAGACAGGTAGAGGCGGAATTGTTGTTCGTGGAAAGGCAGAAATTGAAGAGCTTTCAAATGGAAGAAGCCGAATTGTTATCACAGAGCTTCCTTACCAGGTCAATAAGGCTCAATTTATCATTCAAATGGCTGAACAAGTTAAAAACAAACGACTTGAAGGCATAAGCGACATCAAAGAAGAATCTGACAGACATGGCATGAGAATTGTTGTTGACGTTAAGAAAGATGCTAACGCTCAAGTTGTTTTAAACTCGCTTTACAAAAACACTCAACTTCAAAAAGGCTCTGGTATTATTATGCTTGCTCTTGTCAATGGTCAGCCTCGAATTTTAAACCTAAAAGAAATGCTTTACTACTATCTTGAACATCAAAAGGAAGTTTTGTCACGAAAAACGCAATTTGACCTTAACAAAGCTCGTGAGCGAGAGCATATTGTGCGTGGTCTTGTTATTGCTCTTGCAAATATTGATGAAGTTATCAAAATTATTAAAAATTCAGACGATAAACAAGACGCCTGCGAAAAGCTTATCGAAAATTTTGAGCTAGACGAAATTCAAGCAAACGCAATTCTTGAGATGAAACTTTCTCGACTCACCTCGCTGGAAGTTGAAAAACTAAACGAAGAACTTGCTTCTCTTGAAGCTACTATCAAAGACCTTGAAGATATACTTGCAAATCCACATAGAATCTTGCAAATTTTAAGAGATAATTTTGAACAAATCAAAAATGATTTTGGTGATGAAAGACGCACTGAAATTAGCCTTGACGCTGGCGGAATTGATATTGCCGACCTTATTCCTGAGGAAGATGTTGTTATTTCAATGACAAATCAAGGTTATATCAAAAGAATGAGTGCAAGTGAATATAAATCTCAAAAACGCGGTGGCGTTGGTGTGACCGCGCATAAAACCAAAGATGAAGACTTTGTTAAAGATATTTTTGCCACATCTTCACATGACGAACTTTTGTTCTTTACAAATAAAGGCAAAGTTTATTCTCTTTTTGCCTATGAAGTGCCTGAAGCACAAAGAACGGCAAAAGGACGAGCCATGATTAATCTTTTAATGCTCAGCGAAGGCGAAAAAGTCACCACAATCATACCTCGTAATACAGACACAAATGGCTATCTTATTATGGGAACAAGAAAGGGGCTTATTAAAAAGACCAAGCTTGAAGAATTTTCTTCTATCCGTAAAGTTGGAAAGATTGCAATTAAACTGGTGGAAGATGACGAACTTATCGGCGTTGAAATTTCTAATGGCGAAGATGATATTTTGGTGGCTTCGCATGAAGGAAAAGCTATCAGATTTAATGAAAAAGGCGTTCGCGCTGTCGGCAGAGACAGTCAAGGTGTTAAGAGTTTGAGTCTTAATAAAGAGGACTATATCGTTGATATGGCAATCATAAAACCAGGCTCTCAAATCATCACCATCTCAGAAAATGGTTATGGGAAGCGCTCTGATGTTGACGAATACAGACTGCAAAGTCGTGGCGGAAAAGGTGTTAAAGCTGGCATTTTCAATGCAAAAACAGGCAAACTTGTGGCGCTAAGGCAATCTGTGGAGAATGAAGACATTTTGCTTATTGCCGATAACGGCGTGATAATTCGAACAGCAGTCGACCAAATCAGCTCGCTATCAAGAGTAAGCCAAGGTGTTAAATTGATGCGCCTTAAAGGTGAAACAAAGATTGTGGGCGTTGCACTTACCGCAAAGGAAGACTCTTCACAAGAAAACGACACTTCAAGTGAAGATGTTTTAAATGAGACAAACGAGAACGCTGAGGAGCAAACAGAAGAATAAACACAAAGGAGGGGAAAATGGAAGAATTTGAATTAAACCACTTGTCAGCGACAATAAAGGTGATAAATAAAAAGATTGAAAAGGCGCAAATTGAGCTTGCTGACCTTAAAAATCTTTTTGAAGAAAAAAGGCTTGAGCTTGGCAACAATTTTTATGAATACAAACAGGGTCAAGATTTGTCAGGAACTTTTAGCTCAATGTCGCAAATCGAAGAACAACAACTTGGGCTGGAAAAAGAAATTTCAAAACTTCGAAATCAAAATAATAGCCCATATTTTGCAAGGATTGATTTCCAAACCTCCTCTGCCCTACAAAAAGTTTATATCGGACTTGGCTCAATCATCTCCAACAAAAAAGTTTATGCTGTGGACTGGCGAAGCCCAATCGCTTCTATCTATTATGAATATGAACTTGGCGATGCTCAATATAAAATAAATGATAAAGTGATAAAGGGTGCTTTAACGCTAAAACGGCAATACAAAATTGAAAATCAACAACTTTTGTCCTATTTTGACACAAATTTAACAATAAATGATGAAATTTTGCAAGAAATTCTGTCAAAACATGCTTCCGATAAAATGAGACAAATTGTCTCTACCATTCAAAAAGAACAAAATTCAATCATAAGAACAGAAAAAACTGAAAACATTCTTGTGCAAGGCGTGGCAGGCTCTGGCAAAACCTCTATTGCACTTCATAAAGCCGCCTACCTTTTGTATAAGCATAGAAGAAGTTTGAAAAGCAGTGACATCTTGGTTTTATCACCAAACAATATTTTCTCAAGTTATATCAGCGAAGTTTTGCCTCAACTTGGCGAAGATAATTTGGTTGAAACAACCTTTGCTCAACTTGTTAGAACCGAACTTAAACGACCAATCGAGCCTCGCGAAGATATGCTAGATGAAATTGCCACAAAAGCCGACCAAGATACTCTCAACGAAATTTCATATAAATCTTCTTATGAATTTCTTGACAGTCTATTGCGGTTTTTGAAAGGCCCTCTTACCGACATATTTTCACCTAAAACCTTGCGCTATGTTATAAAAGAAAAAGATGAAGGAAATGAAGAGATTATATTTTCAGAAGAAGAGACTAGAAATCTGTTTTTCAAAACCTTTAAAGGTTATGATTTTTATGAACGAATAAACAAAATTGCTTGGCAATATGCCATGGTTTTCACCGAAAAACGACATTACAATAAAGTGCAACACCGCGGGCTAAAAGAACGATTTAAGCAAATTTTATATTCTTTTATGCCAATAAGCGATGTTGAACAAATTTTTCAAATCTTTATGGCAAGAGAAAAACTTTCTGCTAAAAAGACAAGCACAATAAAATATATGGACAAAGGCACTTACCTTGCAATCAAGCACTACCTTTATGGTCTTGACCACGATTTTTCAGCAAAATATCTTATCATCGATGAAATGCAAGATTTCACCCCTGTTGACATCTATATGTTTAAAAAAATTTGGTCATGCCCATATATGATTGTGGGCGATGTAAATCAATGTATCGAAAAAAATCTGTCAAAAGAATATTTGCAACTGACTGCCGACTTTTTGGGATGCAATGTTTACAATTTAAACAAAACTTATCGTTCAACTCAAGAGATTGCTTCTTTTGCAAACAACATGATTGGAATAAAAAATGTTGAATATGTCAATAGACGCGGGCAAAGTCCAAAAGTGATTAAGTCGGCAAATCAAGGTGATACAATTGCAAAAATAATAGTTGAAGAATGCTCTGATTTTGACCATATAGCCATAATTTGCAAATGCCATAAAGAGGCAAAAGAAATTTGCAAACAACTTAATGGCAAAGTGGACTATGTGTTTATGAAAGAACCAGAAGACTATAAAAACAAAGTGCTTGTCACCACCTGCGCCACCGCCAAAGGCATTGAATTTGATGCTGTTATTGTGCCAAATGCAGATGAAGAAAACTACAAAAACAACCTAGACAAAAACATTCTTTATATCTCTTCAACAAGAGCCCTGCACAAACTTTATTTCACCTGCCAAAACAACCCTTCAAAATTTTTGAAAAACGCCATTCAAGAAAAAGAATAATTATAAATTTTAACCTAAAAAAAATCACATTTTTTTGCTTGTCGGCAACTTTTTAAAAACATTTGTAAAAGATTTGACAAGTGATTAAAAAGAAAAGTGCTTGCTAGCTAATTAAAAAGAAGTTTTAAATCTGTAAAAACTGCAACAAATCTAAAAATCCACAGAAAAAGGCTGTGGAAATGTGGATAACTTGCCAAAAGCATGCCTTAAAATCCACAAATTTTTACAAAATGCATAAAAATAAGCGCTTTTGTATAATTATTTATTTGTGGAAATGTGGATAACTTTCAAGCATAGTTTTCTTATTTTACTTGACAAAAAGAAGACTAATTTGTTAAAAATGAAAGAAGCTTTATCTTTTGAAGAAAAGTAAGATAGACAATCGGCTTGTGATTTTCAAATTTTCTTACTTACACAGTTAATTAATGAAAGGAAAAATAAAATATGAACAAACAAAATATTATAAAACCGCGAAAATTGTCAGGCTTTATGGAACTTGAGCCAAAAGAGCAACTTGTTTTCGACCAAATGATAGACAAAGTAAAAAATGTCTATCTTCGTCATGGTTTTATGCCATTAGACACTCCAGTGCTTGAGCTTAGCGAAATTTTGCTTGCAAAATCTGGCGGTGAAATTGACAAAGAAGTTTATCGCTTTAACAAAGGCGACACAGACATTTGCATGAGATATGACCTGACCGTGCCTCTTGCAAGGTTTGTTGCCATGCATAGCGAAACTCTCCGCTACCCTTTCAAACGCTATCAAGTTGGCAAGGTTTATCGTGGAGAAAGGGCGCAAAAAGGACGCTTTAGAGAATTTGTGCAATGTGACGCTGATATCATTGGCAATGGCGAACTTTCGCTTGTGGCAGATGCTGAATGCTTAAAAATGGTAGATGAAGTTTTTGAAGCATTAAATCTTGAAATCGTAAACCAAATTTCAAACAGAAACATTTTGTTTGGATTTATTGAAGGACTTGGCTATGGCGAAATTGAAAAACAAATCTTAACCATTCTAGATAAGATAAACAAAATCGGAAAAGAAAATGCAAAAGAAGAACTTACAAAAATTGCTGTCAACGAAAAAGATATTGACTCTTTACTCAAAATTATTGAAAAAAGAGGCAAATTTGATAAAATTTTAGCCCAAATCGAACAATTATCTCAAAATGAAACCTTTTTACAGGGCATTTATCAACTTAAGGAAGTTTATTCCTATCTTAAAGCCATGCAAATAAATGAAGACAAGATAGAGCTTAATCTTTCAATAATTCGCGGACAAGACTACTACACTGGCACGGTTTTTGAGGCTGTTATGCCAAATCACCGCGAGTTTGGAACAGTTTGTGGTGGCGGAAGATATGATAATCTTGCATCATATTTTTCAGAGAAAAATTTTCCAGGCGTGGGACTTAGCATAGGCTTTACAAGGCTATTTGACCTGCTACTGCAAAATAACATGCTTGAAAATATATCAAATTCAAATACAAAACTACAAATTATTCCACTTGGAAACACCATGTTTGAGTGCCTTGCACTTCAAGAATATTTTTCAAAATCTATTCCTTGCGAAGTTGCCTATGAAAATCGTTCTTTTAAAGCAAAGATGAAAGATGCTGGCAAACAAGAAATCCCTTTTGTGCTGATTGTTGGTGAAAATGAAGTTGCTTCCAAAACTTATGCCCTCAAAGACATGAAAAATTCACAACAATTCACCCTTTCAAAGGAAGACTGCTTGAAAAAGATATTTTCAAGTTTAAAATATTAAAAGTGGCGTTGTATTCGCCATTTTTGTTTGATTTTAAGTGCAAAATGACTATAATAAAACCATGAATAACAAAATTAAAGAAAAACTCAAACTGTTAACAACAAAGCCAGGAGTCTATGTCATGAGAGATGTAGACGGTGTCGTTATATATGTCGGCAAGGCAAAAAATCTTAAAAATAGAGTTAGCCAGTATTTTCGCAACTCACCAAAACCTAGCAAAGTGCAAGCTATGGTGGACAATGTTGATGACTTTGAATATTTTATTGCCACAAGTGAAATGGATGCCCTTGCTCTTGAAAGCAATTTGATAAAAAAATATCAACCTTTTTATAACATCCTCTTGAAAGATGGCAAGCAATTTCCATATATCAAAATTGATTTGAAATCTCCCTACCCTCGTCTTGAAATTGTGCGCAAAGTAAAAAAAGATGGCGCAAAATATTTTGGTCCATATTTTGCAGGACTTGACGCAAGAGAAATTGTTAAAACCATCAACAGCGCTTTTAAAATTCGCTCTTGCTCTTTAAAAATCACAGAAGAAACAAAAGCAAAACGAGAATGTTTAAACTATTCGATGGGACTTTGCTCGGCTCCTTGCACAAAAAAAATTTCAAAGGAAGATTATCGCAAGGAAATTGACCGCGTTATCAACTTTTTAAATGGAAATGACGATGAAATTGAAAAAATTTTAACCGAAAAAATGAAAAATGCTTCAAACAATGAAAATTTTGAGCAAGCTATAGTTTTGCGCGAAAGACTTAAAATGATTGATAAACTTAAGAAAAGAGTGGTCGCCAATCTTCCTAAAAATGTTGACAAAGATGTTTTTGCATATCATTTTAATGGTTTAAGTGGCGTGATTTGCGCGATGATTGTCAGAGGTGGGAAAATTTTAGGCGTTATCAACTATCCATGCCTAGATGCCGAACTTGAAGAAGGTCAGACGCTATTTAATTTTTTAACTCAATACTATCAAAATGTGTTGCCAGCGACCGAAATTATAACCTCTCACAGTATACCAGATAAAGAACTTTTGCAAAATTTTCTCGGCAAAAAAATCAATTTTATTGACAATCCGCATGGAATAAACAAACGCTTGCTTGAAATGGCAGATGAGAACGCTGAAGATTATCTTGAAAAACATATTGAAAAAGAGCGATTAAAATATAACAACACTTTTGGTGCAATTAAGTCTCTTAAGGAAAAATTGTCATTAAAAAACGTCCCAATAAGAATGGAATGCTATGACATTTCAAATATAAGCGGAACAAACAAAGTTTGCTCTATGGTTGTTTTTAAAAATGGTGAGGCTTGTAAAAAGGATTATCGCAAATTTAAAATTAAAACAGTCAAGGGTTCAAACGACTTTGCCTCTCTTCAAGAAGCGCTCGGCAGACGGCTAGAACGGCTGAAAGAAGGAAAACTTGAAAGCTTTAAAGAAATGCCTGACCTGATAGTCATCGATGGTGGCAAAGGTCAACTTTCTTCAACCAAGGAAATTTTGGATAAATATGACTTTGACATCGACATCATCTCGCTTGCAAAACGAATTGAAGAGGTGTTTGTGCCAAATTCGAGCACTCCAATTTTGTTGAAACCTGGCTCGGTTGAGCTTAGGCTTTTGCAACGGATAAGAGATGAAGCCCATCGCTTTGCAATCACCTTCCACAGACAACTTAGAACAAAAGAGCAGACTAAAAGCGGGCTAGATGAGATTGTAGGTGTAGGCCCAAAAACTCGCGACCTATTGC
>CALVUB010000031.1 GCA_944363385.1 uncultured Clostridia bacterium | reverse complement strand
AACCCTGCACAAAAGAGTCAATCACTCCAACATTGGTAATAGTCGCCTGCTGTGTTGAGCTTCTGCCTCTGACACGACCAAATAAACCTTGATAAGAATAAGCATCACTTGAGCCTGCTGGCGTGAAGACACCCGAAACTGTGTGACCCACTCCATCATAATTGCCTGAAAAATACCTTCTTACAGATGTCCCATCTCGAGTGAGACCTATCCCAATCGGTTGCCAGTAGAAGTCTGATAAATCCAAGTCTTTTGTTTGTTTGAAGGTTATGCCTAAGTAAAATAAACTATAGTTGTAGGACGAAATTGTCACCTTATTTGAAGAGCCACCAAAAACCTTATCGTTATATATTGTCCATGAAAGAAATGCTAGATCTTTTTCTGACTGGATAAGATATGTAGTGGTGCTGGCTGAAGTGTCTTGAGTTAAACTGTAATTATCAAAATCAACGCCTAACTTGGTTTGAACATACTCATCTGTCCAAAAAGCGCCAGACATAAAATTTAATGTTATAACCATTTCTTCTTCAGGCATTGTGACATATACGTGAGAACTTGTGCTGGAAGAATTTACTGCCGATGAATTGCTGGCATTGTATCCTGCAAATGAATAACCATCAACACACTTTATATCATAAACTTCAATAGAGTGACCAACTCCTATTGGTTGATAAAAATCATTAACATTTTGGGCGACAGTTTCACCATCTACATCTAATGAAAAGGTGAAATACTGACTTGCTTCATTATCTTTTCCGTCCAACGTGTTGTTTATATCAAAGTAAAATGCTTGCGTATACCCTGGATAGAGGGTGGCGCCTGGGGTGAAGGCGTAGTCGTTGACAAAATAACCCTTTTCATCAAGAACTTGGGTTCCGGTTTTGTTTTCGCCTGTCCAAAAACCTTCCAAAGCATAGCCATCACGCTCATAATCTGCAGGATTGACAGTGGTCTCTGCCGTTAGCCCGCCAGCAAGCTCATCTGCTACGCTTCCAGCAGAAACACGAACTGAGTTTCCGTTGATAAAATATTCATACACCAGCACAATGTCATACAGCATGTTGATGTCATAAGCGCCACTGCCACCGACTGTTCCAAAATACGAATCACGTTCACTTGAACCAATCACTTTCCCAAATTTAAAACTTGTGATGGTGCTGTTTATTCCGTAATCATAAGAATCTACCACATAAAAACCAGAAGAATTTTTTGGAGCAATTCTGCCTTGCCTTACATAAACATTTGGATTAGTAAAAATTTCTATCCTATATCGTGTATCATAGCCAGTGTTTGTGCCTTGATGCTCAGAGCCTTCATGAGTTATACCATCTGGTAAACAAACTGAGCCAGAAGGTGTATAAATATATTCTTCATCATCGTCTCCACCATTATAATTGGTTGAGCCAATAATTGAAGCATCGGTCCACAAGTATCTATAACACAAGAAAACATAATGGTTTATCGGCGAGTAGACTTCTCCCCCTTCTGAACCGTTTGAATAAGGAGTGAATTTTGTGTAAGAATGACCGGTCCAATCAATAGCTGCTTCTGCATCTTTTTCAAAAGGAATAAAAGTTATGCCTAAAGCTGTAAGTAATAAGGCAATGATAGAAACCAAAATCAAAGCGAAATTCTTTTTTGTTGTCACTTATCCCCTCCGTTTTCTAATAGATATTATAACCAATTATAGCATTTTTTCCAAATATTTTGACAAATTTTGCAATTTTTTTATTTAATTTATTTTTCTTTAAATTTCTAATAAAAAAACGCTAAAATGCAAACTTTTTGCAATTTTTAACGCTTTTTATTCATTTTTTCACAATTTTTCTGTCGATTTCTTTTAATTTTGTTTTAATTTTGGATAGCCATAGCCCTCTAAATTGCGATTAAAACAAATTGGATGACAGGCATTTAATATTTTTCTTTTAACTTCATTTGGCGATAAATTTGGGTTTTCTTCCAATATCAAAGCGCAAAGTCCTGCAACCATTGGCGTTGCAACTGAGGTTCCGCTAAGCTTGACATAGTCGTTGTTTGTTCCGCAAGAGGTTATGTCCACGCTTGGCGCCACAAGGTCGGGTTTGAAGCGGTTAAAAGAAGGCCCTCTTGAAGAAAATGAAGCCACCTCAAAAAACTTTTCATCAAAGTTGTTGGAGTCGAGTCTATTATCGTCAAAGCCTCCCACCGTGATAATTCTGTTTGAAACGCCTGGGCTTTTTATTGTTTGATATTCTGGCCCACTGTTGCCCGCTGCCGCTACCACAACAACGCCTTTTTGCCAAAGCGCATCAGCTCCGCTCATGATTGGGTCGTTATAGCCAAGAGGCTCAGAGCCAAAACTCATGCAGACAACTTTTATCTTTTCTTTTTCATGATTGTCATATACCCACTGCATTGCCTCCAAAATTTTATCAGCTCCCGCTTCGCCTTTTGCCGAAAGTGCTTTAAGAGAAATTATGCCAGCTTTTGGTGCAACTCCAGCATATTTCCCGCCAGAGCATACGCCACTACCCGCGCAAACTCCTGTCACAAAAGTGCCATGTCCGTTGTCATCATAGCACTTTTCTTTGCCGTGAACAAAATCTTTAAAAATCTTTATTCTTTGCTCGCCAAGGCAAAAATCAACATGGCTTGCAAGTCCTGTGTCAATAAATGCAACATTGACGTCCTTGCCTGAAAGCGAACTGTTTTCAACATTTAAAATTTTTTTTGCAACATTCATCATGGCTGACGCTGTGCAAACCGAAAAAATTTTGTTAACTTGCGACAAATTACTTAGCCATGAAATTTCTGCTCCGCTCAAAGAGAGCGCATAGCAGTTGATAAAAGGATAGCATTTTTTTATTTCAATATTTTTATGTAACAAAATTTTTTTTAGCCTTTGATAATCATAAGCTTTGACTATGCAATCGACTTTTCTTTGCCAGCCAAGCGCCCTTGCAAGAGCAAGAAGCGAGCCGTCTATCTTCTGTCTGTTCATTTTAGCCTGTTTAAAATCCTCTTTATATTTTCAAAATTTTCTTTTGGCATTGTGCCTTCAAGCGAGTTTACCACCCCTTCAAGTTTTGCAAAGTCAAATGTTCCGTTTGCCTTCTGAGAAGCCACCTCTTGCCAAAGAGCTGAAAAAAGTTCGCTCTCCGAGTTGTTTTTATATTTATCATACACTTGTTGCAAATTTTCTTTAGTCACTTTGGTTTCAGAGCCACTTTGAAAGTCTGATAATTTCATTTTGCACCTCTACATCAATATATGTAAAACCTCTAAAAAATTTAACAAAAATTTTGTGAAAAGAATATATAAAAGCATGAATAACAATCTTTTTGGGCTTTTATCCACTCTTTTAGGGTCTAACTTTGCTCAAAATGGGCAAAATTTTTCAGAGGCTAATGGGCAAAATGGATTTGGACAGAACGTCTTTGGACAAAATAATGTTGGACAAAATGGGAGCAATGTTTATGCACAAAGTTTTCCAGATGAGGCTTATCAAAACGCTCAAAACAACACGCAAAACGAACAACCTTTCAATCCAAACATGCTTTCTGCGCTTTTGTCAATGATGGGCAAAAATGGCGATTTATCTTCGATATTTTCAGCAAACAAACAAGAGCAAAATGAAAAAAGTGGACAAAAAAAATCACCGCCCGAAGACGATGATATTATAATCTAAGTCTATAAGCTTTCAACAATCGAGCCGTTTTTAAAATAAATCATTTTCTTTGCAAATTTCTGCGCAATTTCAGGTTTGGTCGTTGCCACAATAAGTGTGGTCTTTTTTGTTTTAAGTTTTTTGATAAGGTCAACAACAACTTCCATTGTCGCCTCGCTAAGTTTGTCAAAAATGTTGTCTACCATCAAAAGGTCAAGCTCGCGAAGTGAAAGACGAATAAGCGAAAGCACATATTTTTCCTCAAGGCTAAGTTCCTTTATCTTGGTATCCTTGATTTTTTCAATTGCAAAATCAATGATAACGCTGTTTATCTTGTTTTCAATTTCGCTTTCAGTAAGTCCCCAGCCTTTAAGAATATATTTAAAGTTTTCGTAAACAGATTTTTTTTCTAGAAACACAGGAGTTGCAGGCACATAACCCGCTTGCAAGTCAGTGCGAAAATTGACTTTTTCAAGCGGAATGTTTTTGATATAAACCTCGCCCTTTGTTGCCTTTTCAAGTTTTGCTAGCACTCTTAAAAGTGAAGTTTTTCCGCTTTCATCTTCGCCCACAAACGCAACAGCCTCGCCATCTTCAATGTTGAGATTTATATCATATAAAGCATAAAATTCTCGTGTATACTTTAAAAATAAATTTTTTACTTCAACCATATTTTTGCCACCTTTTAGTTATTCTACTATATTTTATAAAAAAAATAAAGCAAAAAGAGCTCTTTTGCTTATTTTTTTTGCCTTTAACATCATTTTTCCAAAAAATTTAACTTTAATCATCCATTTTCGCTAGCTTTGACTTTAAGGTTAAAAATGTCGCTTATTGGCATTGTTTCAGTCAAAATGTAGCCAGCTTTCCCAGAATTTTCAACTATATCGCCAGCGACAACGCGAATTGCAATGGTTTTTGCCTCTTTTGACGAAAAAAGATAATTATGCCCAACGGCATCTTTTTGTTTTACAAAATTTTCTTGTCCTTCCCTGCCCTTTGCGATTGCAATAAGGTTGGTCAAAGAATACCAAACATCGTCCTCAGCAATTTCAAATGTGAGTTTTTCGCCACCATCTTCCCAAAAAGTGATTTCTCCACTTTTGGTAAAGCGAAGTTGCACATCAACGCCCAAGTTTTCAAGCCTGCTGTCTGAGGCAAAGGAAACTGAAACTGCCGAGTTTGTGCTTCCAGGCGTGGTAATTTCTTTGATAGTGGCTCCGCGAACTGACAAACTATCCTCACAGGCAACTGCAAAAACAGCAAAACAAATTAAGAAAAAAGATAATAAAATTCGTTTCATAATCTATGTTTTGCCCAAATTTTAAAAAGTTAAACAAAAAATCACCTCTTTCTAGTGAGATGATTAAACTTCAAAGGCGTTTTCAATAAAATTTATCTTTCCGTCAAGAACTTCGACCACACAAAAGACAACTTCGCTGTCCGTTTTATGATTTTCGAGCAGATATAACTGTGCGGTTTTTGCTATTTTTGATTGTTTTCGTTTATCCACGGCTTCACATGGCAAACCAAATTGTGCGCTAGCGCGCTCTTTTACTTCAACAAAGCAGATTGCATTACCCTTTGTTGCAATAATGTCGATTTCACCCAGTTTGTTGCGATAATTTGTCTTAATAATTTTGTATTTTTGTTTTTGCAAAAATTGACAGGCTAAAGCCTCGCCAATATCACCTTTAATCTTATTCAGCTCTTTCATCAGTCAAGCGTTATCCTCCCCATTCTACCCTTTCTAAAATCATCAATCACAGCCGAAGCGGTTCTGTCAATGTCAGGCTCTCCTTCTTTAAGTTTATAGCCTCTTTTCTCGGCAATTTCCTCAAGAGTTTTTGCCCCTTTAAACCGTTCCTCAACGGCAGTTGGATATTTTTCTTCAAGCATTTTGATAAGCTCTTGTGCAAGTTCAACTTCATCAAAAATTTGGTCTTTAATGCTTCCGATAAGGCAAAGTTTTTTTGCAATTTCTTGATTTTCAAGGTTTGGATAAAGCGTTCCTGGAGTGTCGCAAAGCTCGATATTGTCACCAATTGCCACCCACTGCGTTGTTTTTGTCACGCCAGGTTTATTGCCTGTGATTGCTTTTGCCTTTCCGCAAAGATTGTTGACGAGTGTGCTTTTTCCAGAATTTGGAATGCCAACAACAAGCGCTCTAAGGCTTGTTTTAATGCCTTTCGCCTTAAATTTTTCAAGCTTTTCACTGCAAAGAAAGTTGATTTTTTGCTTTATCACTTTCCCCGAACCTGAAAGAGTGCTGTTAAGGCAAACATAGTCGCAGTCTGCCTTTTTATAATTTTTTGCAATTTGTTTGGTTTTGCTCTCATCTGCAAGGTCAAGTTTGCTGAAAACATACAAGATTTTTTTGCCCTGAGCAAGTTTGTTGAGAGAAGGATTGATGGAAGAAATTGGCGCTCTTGAGTCAAGCACATAAATGACAACATCAATACTACCTAAAAGCACTTTCATTTCTTTGAGCGCCTTTTTCATATGCCCTGGAAACCAATTTATCTTCATGTTTTCTTCCTTTTTTCAACTTTTATTTTTTAAGCAAATCTGGTCTGTTTGTTTCGGTTATTTTTTTTGACATTTCTTTTCGCCACCTCGCAATTTCTTGATGGTTGCCAGAGAGCAAAACCTGTGGCACAGCTTTCTTTTTAAAAACTGCAGGTCTGGTATACTGAGGATATTCCAAAGCGCCAGAAGAAAAACTTTCTTCGCTCAAACTATCCTCACTAATCACCCCCTTAACTTGCCTTGCAATGCTGTCAATCATAACCATGCTTGGCAATTCTCCGCCAGTCAGCACATAGTCTCCGATTGAAAACTGCTTGATATCAAACAGCTCAAACAAGCGCTCATCAACCCCTTCATAATGCCCACAAATAAAAACCAAGTGTTTTTCTTTTGCAAGAATTTTGGCATCAGAGTGGTCAAAGACTTTGCCTCTTGGCGAAGGAAAAATAAGAGTGGAATTTCGTTTTTTGACCGACTTTATTGCGTCATAAAGTGGTTGAATCATCATAAGCATGCCCGCTCCGCCACCAAAAGGATAGTCGTCACATTTTTTATGTTTGTCAGAAGAAAAGTCGCGAATATTTGTAATATTTACTTCAAGCAAACCTTTAGTTTTTGCACGCGCAATAATGCTTGAGTCAAGATAGGAAAAACTATCTGGAAAAAGCGTCAGAATATCAATCTTCATACGCAAACCTCGTCAAATTTTTGCTGATTGACAACAAGTGTGCCATTTTGCGCTGAGAAAACCTTGTCAACATAAGGCACTTCCATTCTTCTGCCCTCTTTTTCAATGACAAACACATCGCATGCGCCATAGTTTACCACATCCAAAATCTGCCCGACAAACTCGCCTTTTTCGTTATACAAAAGCATTCCAATAAGTTCATCAATCAAAAATTCATCATCTGCCTTTTGCTTTTCAAGTTCTTCTTTTTCGATATAGATAAACTTGTCTCTCAATGTTTCTGCCTCATTGCGAGTAGTCAGACCCTTGAAAGAAAGATACAAAAAACCTTGCCTTAGAGCGATGTGAGAAATTTGATATTCTCTCTCGCCAACAAAGCAACTATTCAAATTTTTAAAAACAGCAAGGAGATTGGTAAGAGGCAATGCTTTCACCTCTCCCCGAATTCCTTGCGGTTTCAAGATTTTTGCGATTTCGATTTTTGACATTTACTCTCCAAATTTCACAAAAACTTTTTTGTGTTCACGAGAAGAAACTGACTTGACAAAAGTGCGAATTGCCGAAGCAATCTTGCCATTTTTGCCAATAACCTTGCCCATGTCGTCTGGATTAACTTCAACATAAATGGTTATTTCGCCATTTTCACCTTCTTCTTCTCTAACTTTGACTGAATCTTCATCGCTAACAAGTTTTTTTACTAAAAACTCAACAAGTTCAAGCATTTTCCTCTCCTTATTTTTTAATTATTCCGCTTTTTACAAGAAGTTGTTTTGCTGTATCTGTTGGTGTAGCACCATTTTTAAGCCACTTTTCAGCTTTCTCAGCATCGATTTTAATTTCTGCTGGGTCAGTAAGTGGATTGTAAGTTCCAATAATGTCGATAAATTTGCCATCTCTTGGAGCTCTTGAATCAGCAACAACAACTCTATAGAATGGGGCTTTTTTAGCTCCAAGTCTTGTAAGTCTGATTTTTACTGCCATTTTTTCCTCCTTTAAAATTTATATAAAATTGCTTTCAAACCTTAAGTTTTCCTGCAATGATATACCTACCTAATAAAATTTTTAAGTTTTCCGCCTTTAAGCTGTTTCATCATCTCTTTCGATTGCTCAAATTGCTTCAAAAGTTGATTTACCTGCTGAACTGAAGTTCCACTTCCTTTTGCAATGCGTTGGCGACGGCTTGCCTTGATAATTTCTGGCCTAAGCCTTTCTTCAGGCGTCATTGATTGAATGATTGCTTTGTTGACCACAATTTGATGTTCATCAATGTCAAGGTTTTTGATTTTGTTGCCAATCCCTGGAATCATTGCTAGTAAATCTTTAATGTTGCCCATTTTTTTCAAGCTTTCAATTTGCTTAAGATAATCATCAAAGGTAAATGAGTTCTCTCTAAATTTTTTCTCAAGAGCCTTTGCCTCTTCTTCGCTAACAGCCTCTTGAGCCTTTTCAATAAGCGACAAAACATCACCCATGCCAAGAATACGGCTTGCAATACGGTCAGGATAAAAAGGTTCAATATCGCCAATCTTTTCGCCCACACCAGTAAATTTGATTGGTTTGCCAGTGATAGCTTTGATTGAGAGCGCTGCGCCACCTCTTGTGTCGCCATCAAGTTTGGTAAGAATAACTCCT
>CALVUB010000030.1 GCA_944363385.1 uncultured Clostridia bacterium | reverse complement strand
CGGTAAGTGCTTCTGAAGCGCTTTTATCTGAAAATCCTGACAGCGTGATAAATACGCTTCAAGAAGTTTCAAATTCCTTGTCGGCGTTATCTAACATCGAAATTTTTTCGAGTTTAAGAGAGCGTCTTGATAGTTGTCGCTACGAGATTGAAGATATCAACTCAGCGCTTGTCGATGTGAGAGAAAATACGTCTTTTGATGAGCATGAGTTTAATGCTTTAGACCAGCGCAATGACCTTATAAAAAGTCTATGCAAAAAATATGGTGGCTCAATTGAGACTGTTTTTGAGTTTGCTTTTAAAACGAAAGAAAAACTGCAGATGTTAGATGAGGGGCAAGAGCTTTTAGAAAAACTTAATTTGCAAAAAGAAAAGCTTGCTTCTGAGCTTGAACAGATGGCTCAAAAATTGACCGAAATCCGCAAAAGTGTGGCAAAAGAGGTTGAAACTAAGGTGGAGAAAGAACTTCGAGACCTTGGTATGAGATCATCAAAGTTTACCATCCAAATTTCACCTCTTAAAGATATTGGTCAAAATGGAAGAGATGATGTTGTATTTAATTTTTCAGCTAATGCAGGACAAGAAGTTAAATCACTGTCAAAAACTGCTTCAGGTGGGGAGCTTAGTCGGTTTATGCTTGCGGTTAAAAATATTTTTGCTGAAAATGGCTTTTCTTCAACTCTTTTGTTTGATGAGATTGATGCTGGAATAAGTGGAGAAACAGGCAAGATTGTAGGGCAGAAATTGAAGAATATAACCAAATTTTGCCAAGTACTTTGCATAACTCACTTGCCACAAGTTGCTGTGTTTGGTGATAATTTTGTAAATGTATATAAACTTGAAAAGAATGGACAAACCTTTTCTGAGGTCAAGATTTTAGACTCTAGTGAGGCTGTTGAGGCTGTTGCGAAGATGATTGCGGGTAAAAATCCTACAGAAATTGCTTTGAACCATGCTAAAGAGATGTTTGACGAAGTTGGATAGGGCGCGCTTTTGCTTGCGCCTTTTTTTTGCTTGCAAAAAAGGCGCAAGCTGTGCGCCCTCGGGCTCAAAAGTTGTTTTGGTGGTGTTGGAGTTTTTTTAGAGCCCGAGGGCGCGAAAACTTTTCTCGCGAATTTTTCGCGGAAAAGTTTTAAAGCGCGCCATAAAACCAAATTTTTAAATTTAACCTCTTGAATAATTTGACTTAAGAAAAATAATATAGTAAAATTTGTTTATGATAGTTTTAGGAATTGACCCAGGTTATGCAATAATAGGTTATGGAGTGCTTGACACAAACAAATCAAACATGCTGGTTGATTATGGGGCGATTATAACTCCAAAAGAAGACTCAATGCCAGTCAGACTTGAAAACATCGACAAAAGCTTGAAATATTTGTTTGAAAAGTTTAAACCGGATGTTGTGGCAATTGAAGAGTTGTTCTATTTCAAAAACCAAAAGACAGTAATTCAAGTTGCTCAGGCAAGAGGGGTGATTTTGCTTGCTTGTCAAAAGTATTGCGGAAAAATTTATGAATACACACCGCTTCAAATAAAGCAAGCGCTCACTGGTCAAGGCCGAGCAGAAAAGGCGCAGGTGCAATTTATGGTCAAGGCGATTTTGGGACTTGATAAAATTCCAAAGCCAGACGATGCAGCAGATGCGCTTGCGGTTGCTATTTGTCATAGCCAGTCAAGTCCAATGCTTAACACAAACAGAGTTTAGGAGAAAATATGATATCTTTTTTAGTTGGCGTTATTGAAGAAAAAAATGAAAACGAGCTAATTCTTGATGTGAATAGTGTTGGTTATAGCCTTCAAGTTTCTTCTACCACTTTATCGTCACTTCCGCTTGCTGGCGAAACGGTCAAGGTTTATACATATATGGCGGTGCGCGAAGATGGTGTGTCGCTGTTTGGCTTTTCAACAAAAGAGGAGAGAGAGGTTTTTTATAAACTTATTTCAGTCAGTGGTGTTGGACCTAAAATGGCGATTACAATTCTTTCAGGTATAAATTTATCAGACCTTATTTTGGCGATAATTCAAGAAGATAGCAAGCTTTTGTCTAGGATTAAAGGGCTTGGTAAAAAAACGGCAGAACGCATTTGTCTAGAACTCAAGGATAAGTTGGATGTGGCAACTCCAAGTCAAAGCCAAACTTTTGCTATGGATTATAACGAAGATGCTGTTCAAATGGCAACAGACACCTTGATAAGTCTTGGGATTAATAAAAATGAAGCATACATGCTTGCTCGAGCCAATGCTCAAAATAATGCAACGGCAGAAGAGATTATTTCAAAAGCATTAAGGGGGTATAAAGGTTGAACGAAGAAGAAAGATTTGTGCAAAGCACAAAAAATTTGACAGATGCAGAGATTGAAAACTCACTGAGACCAACCTCGCTTGACGATTATATAGGTCAAACAAAGGTGAAAGAGGCTCTTAGCGTTTATATTCAGGCTGCAAAGTCTAGAAAAGAAAGCCTTGATCATGTGCTTTTATATGGGCCTCCAGGGCTTGGAAAGACCACGCTTTCGCATATCATTGCAAATGAACTTGGCTCTCAATTCAAGGTGACTTCTGGCCCAGCAATTGAACATGCAGCAGATCTGGCGGCAATACTTACAAATTTAAATCAAAATGATGTTCTTTTTATTGATGAAATTCACAGACTTAACAAAACGGTTGAAGAAATTTTGTATCCTGCCATGGAAGATTTTGCGCTTGACTTTATTGTTGGAAAAGGTCCATCTGCAAGAAATATGCGATTAAAAATAAAACCTTTCACACTTATTGGTGCAACAACTAGGGCAGGAATGCTTACAAATCCACTTCGAGATAGATTTGGTGTCATTTGCAGGCTTGAACTTTACAGCGCTGACGAACTAAAAATTATTATCAAACGCTCGGCTAGAATTTTGGGCATTAATATCGATGATGATGCCTCTGGCGAGATTGCAAAACGCTCGCGCGGAACTCCAAGAATTGCAAATCGTCTGTTAAAAAGCGTGCGTGACTATGCGCAAGTGCATGGTGAAGGGCATGTCAACAAAGCAATTGCTGATAAAACACTGCAAGTGATGGAAATAGATGATTTGGGTCTTGACACAATTGACCGCAAAATATTGCTTACTATGATCAATAAGTTTGGAGGTGGGCCAGTTGGACTTGACACGCTTGCTGCCACAATAAGCGAAGATGCAACCACTATTGAAGATGTTTATGAGCCATATCTTTTGCAACTTGGTTTTGTTTCAAGAACGCCAAGAGGCAGAATTGTGCTTGAAGGTGCTTATAAACACTTTGGCATGGAATATGTTGCTAAATAACTAATTGAAAAAAGAGAGAATTATGTCTAACATAGATAAAAAAGATTTGCTGAAAAAATCAAGTTATTTCTATAATTTGCCAGAAGAGCTGATAGCTCAAAAGCCGATTGAGCCAAGAGATAATTCTAGGCTACTTCTTTTTTGTCGTCAAACTGAAGAAATTCAAGATAAACATTTTTATGATATACTCGATTTTTTACATAAAGGCGATGTGCTTGTGGTAAACAACACCAGAGTTTTGCCTGCAAGACTTTTTGGTTATAAAGAAACTGGTGCAAAAATTGAAATTTTGCTTCAAAAACGAATTGACCTTACCACTTGGGAGGTGATTGCTCGACCTTTTAAGCGACTGAAAGAGGGGAGCGAAATTCATTTTAGTAAAAATTTAAGTTTGACTGTTTTAGAGAAAAAAGAATATGGTGAGTGCAAAGTTAAATTCAATTTTACTGGTGCGTTTGAAGAGCGATTAGATGAGGTTGGGCAAGTTCCGCTTCCTCCATATATTCATGAAAAACTCAAAGATAAAGAGCGTTATCAAACAATTTATTCAAAAGTTGAAGCCTCTTCTGCAACTCCAACTACTGGACTACATTTTACAAGCCAGCTTCTAGAGAAATTGAAAGATAAAGGGGTGGAAATCATTGAAGTGCTGTTGCATGTTGGACTTGGAACTTTTAGACCAGTAAAAGAAGAAGACATCTTAAATCACAATATGCACAGTGAATACATTGAAATGACAAAAGAGAATGCTGATAAAATCAACAAGGCAAAGGCTGAAGGTAGGAGAGTTGTCGCAGTGGGAACGACAAGTGTTAGAGTGCTTGAAAGTGTGGCGACAGAAGAGGGGAGAGTTAAAGAATATAAAGGTGAAACAAATATTTTTATTTATCCTTCTTATAAATTTAAGATTGTAGACGCTCTTATAACAAACTTTCATCTACCAGAAAGCACTTTGATTATGCTGGTTTCTGCCTTTGCAGGCTATGACCAAACGATGAAAATATATAATCATGCAGTGAAAGAGCGTTATAGATTTTTCTCTTTTGGAGATGCAATGTTTATATACTGATTTTGCATACTAGCACGATATATAGCATTTATGCATACAGAATACCTACAAAATATATTGAATGGAGTAGTAATGGAAAAGTTTTCTTATGAGATTTTAAAAGAATGTTCAAAGACTGGCGCAAGAGCTGGTGTTTTGCATACCCCTCATGGCGATATAGAGACGCCTATTTTTATGCCTGTTGGAACGCAAGCGACTGTCAAAGGGCTTACGCCAGAAATGCTGAAAGAACTTAATGCTCAAATAATACTTTCAAACACTTATCATCTCTATCTTAGACCAGGTCATGAAATTGTGAAAAAAGCAGGCGGACTTCATAAATTTATGAATTGGGACAGGCCAATCTTGACTGATAGTGGAGGTTTTCAAGTGTTCTCTCTCTCAAAACTTCGCAAAGTGAGTGATGAGGGGGTTGAATTTCGTTCACATTTAAATGGCGCAAAGCATTTTATTACGCCTGAAAAAGATATGGAAATTCAAGAGGCGCTTGGCAGTGATATTATTATGGCACTCGACCAATGCACAGAGGCAGGGGCGACTTATCAAGAGGCAGTTGAAGCCAAAAGACTTACAAAGATTTGGCTTGAAAGATGTTTTAAAGCTCATCAAAATGATGACCAGATGCTTTTTCCTATTGTGCAAGGCAATATGTTTAAAGACCTAAGGGCTGAGTGCATAAAAGATTGTTTGCCTTATGCCAAATGCGGTATCGCTATTGGTGGATTGTCGGTTGGAGAAGAAAAAAGCGTTATGTATGACATTCTTGATTTTATGCAACCTCTTCTTCCAAAACAGATGCCTCGCTACCTTATGGGTGTGGGTTCACCTGATTGTTTGGTTGAAGGGTTTGCGCGCGGAATTGATATGATGGACTGCGTCTTGCCAACTCGTATTGCAAGAAATGGAACGGCTTTCACAAAGAAAGGCAAGCTTGTTATCAAAAATGCAATCTATAAAGAGGACTTTTCGCCTATTGAAGAGGGTTGTGATTGTTATGCTTGCAAACATTATACTCGCGCCTATATTCGCCACCTTATAAATGCGGGCGAAATGCTTGGAGCAGAGCTTCTTTCAATACACAATTTGCATGTCTTGTTAGACCTTGCTCGCCAATCGCGTGAAGCAATCCTTGGCGATTATTTTTATGATTTCAAAAATGAATTTTTGGCAGGTTATGACCTTTCAAAATCGACTTTTTGATTTTGCTCTTGACTTATTGTGTTTATTTTAGTATAATATATTTATCATAGGGAGAGTTTGAGTATGGGTGAAAGTGTCTATTATAAATTGATTAAAGATGGTATGCTTTTGAAAGACATTCCAGAAAAATTTGTTACAAAAGAATTATGTATGTATGCTGCACTAACAAATCCGCAAAATCTTGAGTGCGCAAAAAATAAATATAGCTTAAATATAATGCTTTATCAATCTTTAAAAAAAGAGCTTGCTAACTTGAGTAAGTTTGAAGAGTATGATGAGATTAGGCAATTGCTTGAAAAGCATTATACGCTTTATGAAGATTGGAAACAAGTGCAGGCTGAAATGAGGCAGGAATTAATGGTCGCGTCATCTGAAGAAAAGGAAAAACTAATCGCAAAGATGTTATTTAAATTGGTTTTGAGGTGGATGGTTTTGAGTTGGAAAAAAGAACGGATGCGTGAAAGAATAGAGGAATATCTAAAAGAACTGAAAAAACAAGAAAAAGAAACGAGAAGGGCAGAAGAGGAAAGGAAAAAGGCAGAGGAAAAGATCGATGAAGAACTTAAAAAGATTCGTAAAAGAATAGAGGAATACCTAAAAGAACTTGAAGAAAAAAAGAAAAATAAAGAACAAAATGAACCAAATGAGCCTGAAGCTTTTTAATTTGATTATGTAATTTTTGCGTAGCATTATGCTACGCTTTTTTGTATTTTTTTATATTTGCAATCTTATAAAGACAAAAAAGCTTTCTAGATGAAATATTCTCTATAAATTCGTTTGACTTAAAACTATTTATAGTTTATAATTAACTTAGGTGTTTTAATAATTTAAGTTGTCATCAACTTAATTGAATATATTTATGGCATTACTTAGGCTGATGTCAACCAAAAATTTTTAAGATTAACCGAGTCTATTTTAAAGGGGAATTAAAAAATGTACAACAGTGTTAGCATGCTTTGTGACGCTGTTGCTACCGCAGGTGCCGTTGCTGGTGTTTGTGCCTTTGTTGTTGGCGCATTAATCGGCTTTTTTGTGTATAAGTTTGTAGTTGGCAAAAAAATAAGCAAAAACAAATCAAGTGCATTAAAGATTATTGAAGATGCCTATGCGGAAGCAAAGAGCGTTAAAAAAGAGTCTCTTTTAGAGGCAAAAGAAGAAGCTCAAAAAATTCGAGATGAGGCAAATAATGAAGCTAAAGAGCGAAGAGGAGAGCTTCAAAAACAAGAGGAAAGACTTGACCAAAGAGAAGAATATATCACAAAAAAAGAACAACTTCTTGACAGCAAATCTGACCAAATAGAAAATGAAAAACAAAAACTTGAAAACGAGAAATTAAAACTTAATGAAAAGCTTGAGGAACAAGAACAAATCAAAACTCAGATGCTTGAAAAACTTGAAAAAATTTCAGGACTTTCAAAGAAAGAGGCTAAAGACATTTTGATTGAAAGCATAACCGATGAGGCTAAAAAAGATGCAGGCGCGCTTGTTAAGCAAATTGAAGAAGAGGCAAAAGAAAATGCTGAAAAAAATGCTAAAGACATTATCGTTTCAGCAATTCAACGCTGTGCAACTGACCTTACAAGTGAAATGACCGTTACTTCAGTGGCTCTTCCAAATGATGAAATGAAGGGAAGGATTATCGGCAGAGAAGGCAGAAATATTCGTTCTATAGAAAGCGCTACGGGGGTTGAACTTATCGTTGATGACACGCCTGAGACAATAACCATTTCCAGCTTCGATCCGTTTAGAAGGGAGATTGCAAGACTGGCACTTGAAAAGCTTATTGTGGACGGAAGAATTCATCCTGCAAGAGTTGAAGAGGTGGTTGAAAAAGCAACAATTGAAGTTGAAAAAGCAGTTAAAGAAGCGGGCGAAAATGCTTGCAATGAAGTTCAGATTTACAACTTAAATTCAGAACTTGTAAAAATATTGGGTAGGCTAAAATATAGGACAAGCTATGGTCAAAACTGCTTGAGACATAGCGTTGAAACTTCCATTATTGCAGGGCTTATTGCAACCGAACTTGGAGCAAATGTCGCTGTTGCAAAACGCGGTGGTCTTCTTCATGATATCGGCAAAGCTCTTGATCATGAAATTGAAGGCACACATGTTACAATCGGTGTTGACCTTGCCAAGAAATACAAAGAAAGCGAGGCGGTTATTCATTGCATTGAAGCGCACCATGGCAATGTTCCATTCCATAGTATTGAAGCAATTATCGTGCAGGTTGCCGATGCAATTTCAAGCACGAGACCAGGCGCAAGGCGTGAAAGTTTTGAAAGTTATATCAAGCGCCTTGAGCAACTTGAAAGTATTTGCAACGACTTTAAAGGAGTTGAAAAGTCTTATGCTATTCAAGCAGGAAGAGAAGTGCGTATAATTGTAAAACCAGAAGAAATTAGCGATAACGATGCTATGTTTATGGCTAAAGATATTGCCAAACGAATTGAAAACGAGATGCAATATCCAGGTCAAATCAAAGTTAATGTTATTCGTGAGTCGCGTTTCTCAGATACTGCAAAATAAAAGTTTAATGATGATTTTTAAGCTTTAAAAAATGTGCAGATTGTTTATAATTGAGGTTGCATGAGGTCACACGAAAGGCATTCGCCAAATTTGGCGAAAAAGCCCTCTGCCAAAACAAAATCTTGAAGGACTTTTGGATTCAAGGTTGGCAGAGGGCAGGGCAGTTTTCAGAAGAAAACTGCGCCTTTCGTGTGTTTTTGTTGCACTAAAAAAGAAGACTTGCTTAAAAACATGCAAATCTTCTCTTTAAAATGTGAAGCATATTTCCTTCACGGTTATATAATGTGCAGATAAAAAAGATTTATGCAAAAATTACAAAATTTTATTCTTCGTTTTTTCTTAGTTGCAAAACATTTGCAACGCTTTTTCTCATGTCTTCATTGATAGCAGCATAATGTTTCCTAGTAGTGTTGACATCTTTATGTCCAAGCACATCTGCAACAATATAGATGTCTTTAGTCTCTCGATAAAGATTTGTGCCAAAGGTGCTTCTAAGCTTATGCGGAGAAATTTTTTTTAGAGGTGATGCAATTTGAGCAAATTTTTTAACTAAGTTTTCAACAGCTCTCACAGAAATTCGTTTGTTTTGAAGAGAAATAAACATGGCCTTTTCATTTTGGTCAAGCTATAAAGTTGCTCTTTTTTCTATCCATGTTTT
>CALVUB010000029.1 GCA_944363385.1 uncultured Clostridia bacterium | reverse complement strand
CGGGAACAAATACCACAACAAGCACGCAAAGAACGCGCCGTCCTCTTATTGAAGAGAGTGAGCTTAGAACGCTGAAACAAGGAACAATCATTGCAAAGATATTCGGTAAAGATATCATCAAAGATCAAATGGCATTTTTCTGGAAAACCAAATGTATGGTTAAAAATCCTGCTGGCAGAAAAATTGGAATTTCTAAGAAGCTTGATGCTGAAGCGCTCTATTATGATGTTGAAAAACGAAATAAGCTTGTGCTTAAACCTAGAAGCCCATATGACAGATTTTGAAATTTAAAAGCCCGCAAGGGCTTTTTTTATTGCAAAAAGCGACTTAGTTTTGGGTTTTTATTGCAAAAAAGGTCACATGGTCCTTGCAAATTGAATAAATAAAGTCCAGAGGGAAAAGCATGTTGTATGAAGATGAAAAAGTGCTTACAATTGAAGAGTATGAAAAAATCGCCAAAGAATATATGCGTTCTTTTGGCGAAAATCAGTTTAGGCTTATAAATGCAGAAGACGATAGAGAAAAGGTGGAAAAAACCGCCTTATGTCTTTCGACAGTAAGTCGCTCTCTCTTTTGTTTGGGCGGATTTTTAAACACTTCTCAGCTTTACGCACTCACCTCTAAACAAATCAAAATTTTTGAAAAACTTTATAATATAAAGTTGCCAAGCGCCAAAATGCCACGCGGAGACAAAACGCAAATTTTTTTGCAGTATAATGGTCAAGAAAGCGCGCTGATTTTGGCACTTTTTGAGCTGTCAAAGTCGAGTAATCACTGTGAGGAAATTGAACGCATGCTGGTAGATAGATTGGTGCTTAGCAAAAATATATTCGTTCGCAAATAAATTATCAATAAGTAAAAAAGCAGGGCATGCCTTGCTATTTTAGTTTTTCAATGATTTCTTCTGTGTTGTCGTCTAAATCTTTTCTAAATTCAATCAAAAATTCGTTTTTAAAGACAATTCTATCGTTTGGCTGTTTTGACAGGTCTTCTGCATTGATTTGATATTTTTTCACCATTGTTTTTGCGATTTCTTTTCCAAGCACAAAGGTGTAGTTTTCTTCGGTCAAATCATTTAGATATGCAATAACTTCAAGGTCATCATTTTCAAGAATTCTGTCGTATGTGTTGGTAAATAAAAACTGCATTTTATCAATAGCAAAATTGTTGCCTTTTGCACATGCTAAAAGCTCGTAGTGCAGATATTTTTTGTAATTTTCAGGCAAAAAATTGGTTATGCCAGACTTGTAGTAATAGGCAAGCACATCCATAGCCACAGCATCATTATGAATGGATTTTTCGATAAGCTGAGAAAAAACATCTGCGATAGTGCCATTTTCAATTGCTTTGTTGACAATTTTTCGCTCAGCAACAAAACGGTCGAACGCCTCTTGATATTCAATAACTTTAGGTCTAAGACCATGACGATATCTTACATCTGCCATAAATTCACCTCACTTTTAGTATAGCACAAATGGGCAAAAACAAAAAACTATTTTTGTAAGTTGCTTAAAAAATTTCTATGCCTCGAGCTTGCCCTCAATAAAATCGAGCAAATTTTGAATGCCAAAGCCATTTTCAGCGCTTACAGCTGAGAAAAGCTCTTGCCTAAGCTCAAGCTCTTTTGAAATCTTGCAAAGGGCTTGAAAGACCTTGCTTTTGGCAAGCTTGTCGACCTTAGTTAGCAAAATTTTAAATGATATGCCATAAGAAGATAAAAATTTCAGCATCTGTCTGTCAAGCTCGCTTGGAGACAGCCTTATGTCAAGCAAAACAAACACGCACTTTAAATTTGCGTTTTCTGCCAAATAATCTCCGATAACCTCAGCCCACATGTTTTTGTTTGCCCTATTTGTTTTGGCAAAGCCATAACCTGGCAGGTCGACAAAATAGAAACTTTCGTTAATCAAAAAGTAGTTGACCATTTTTGTCAGTCCTGGCGTTGAAGAGGTTTTTGCAAGTCGCTTTTGACCAACTAGACGATTGATCAGACTGCTTTTGCCCACATTGCTTCTGCCAACAAAAGCAAATTGAGCCTTGCCGTCAGCAATAAGCCCCTTTTTGTCCACCGCACTTGTGATATATTTTGCCTCGATAATTTTCATAACACCATTTTAGCAGATTTCAAGGCGCAAATGCAACAAAAAAACACCAAAGTTTAAACTTTGATGTTTTTGTAAGGTTATGAAGTTCCACTTCCGCCACCAGACGGCTTAATAAAACTTTCAATTGCTTGAATAAGTTTCTCGATTTTTTCACCTTGCTTCTTAGTAGCTTCAGTCTGAGTTTGAGTGGCTTTAAGTTGTTCTTTCTGCAATTTTTCTCCAGCATAATTTGGAGCGCCAGATCCACGATTTGAACCAGAGAAAATTGAACCAAAGCTGTCTCTGAAAACTCGTGCCATTTCTTTTCCAGCATTTTGCGCAAGTTGACGGTTGTAGTCAGCCATTCTGCCATCAATATATTTCTTAAATTCATCAGAACCTTTTGAATAACCGAGTTTTGTTGCTTCATTTTCAAATTTGCCACGAGCAGACTCTTGTTCCTTGTAAGCGCTTGGGTCAAAGTGTTTCGACTTGATAGCATCATTTCCATGTTCGTCTTTACCAAGAACCTGAAGAGATAGTGTTTTAAATTGTCCAGCAAGTTTGTCAACATTCAAACTTGCAGAAACATCTTTGGCAAATATCTTTGACGGGCTGAGTGACTGCGCTGCCCAGTTCCCAAGCATTGCTCTTATAGCCTTTCCATCACTGCTTCCATCATCATTAAGATAATTTCTTTCAGCTCTCTTGTGAGCTACTCCTAAAAGGTCTTCTGAAAGTGATTTTCTTCCTTCTTCTGAAGCCATATCAGCAAGATCGGCTGCTCTACCTTTTGATAACTTTCCACCCAACCATCTTGAAGCCTTTGTTTTGCCAGTTGTGCTTTTGTTTTTTGCCCAATCTTGAAACTTAGTTCGGGTTTTTCCTCTAGCATTTTTGACAGCAGCTTCCATGTCCTTTTTTGAGTCCGCAATGTATTCATCTTTTGACATACTTAAACCATGCATTCTAGCTAAATTTTCTCCAACTTTTTTGTCTAAGTCTTTGCCCTTAAGCGATGGATCGATGCCTTTCCAATAACTTTCTTCTCTTTCATATTCGGCGTCTGCATCTTTCTGAGACATACCTTTTTTCTTCATCATTTGTCTTTTTACAAGATCTGAATCTGTTTTCCAAACATTGTTATCAGCATCATAATCAGCGATCCTCTTTTCATAGTCGCTAATGGCACTTTTTGCATCGTTAATATCTGAAATTTTTTTCTTAGCATGCTGTCTTAGTCCAATTCTTGTAGCAAGCATAGCTGGAGCCAAACCTACAGCAGTAACCGCTGCGCCGGCGCCGACTGCTTTTTTCACACCTGAAGCCATGGTTTTGGCAACTTGACCTTTTGCGCCGTCACCTGTTGAGAAGACATCGCCTCCACCAACAAAGCCAGCCACCATTGAAATAAAGTCTTTTGCCATGATGAGGCCGGTAATCAAGAACACACAATTTACGATTGCATCAAGCAGGCTATGGTTGAAGAATGAAACTTGTTGAACATAAGGCAATATAAGGAAGAGCAAGTTTAGTCCAACAATAGCACCAAAAGCTGACAAGATTTGTTTGATAAACTCATTTGACCAGCTTTTGAAGGCTTTGAAATCATCCATTGGAGCCAAGCCCAAAAGTGGCGGATAGATAAGGAACATTGCTGCGCTTTTGATAAGCCTCATCATCAGTCCGATGATGATTGAAATCATAATTCCAAAAGCGGAAACTGCACCAGCAAACCCAACAATAAAGTTGAAATTCCAAAGGTCGTAATATACCCAAACAAAAGCGATATCATATTTGCTGAATGAATCCAAGCTTCGATCAAAAGCAAACTCCAAATGCCGTATTCTTGCACCATTTTCTGTATCGTTTGCGTTTGCTTTCAATGTATTGTAATCATATGACGATGAAAGTTGCAAATTGTTTATGAATGCATAGTCAACTTGATATGCCACATATTCCATTTTGTCTGCAGCTGCCTCATAGCTTGGTCCTTGACCAAACAAACCACCCATTGACATGCTTGGTCCATCTCCATTTATGTTGTCAAGAGTATAGCCTTCTGCTCTAAACCTGTTGCAATTGTAAGCTGCCGCTTTGAAAAGTTGCCCTGAGATTGGTGAATTGGTGGCAGGTTGACCCCAGCCAAACATATCGTAACCTGAATAACTTGAAAATCCATCATCATCAGAATTTGAAACATAAGGTTTAAGTTTTGTTAAATTGTTAGAGCCATATATCCCTGAAACTGTTTCGGCGTCTGCCGTGCCTGCGGTGATGTCATCAAGCGTTCTGAGAAGAAGACCTGAAAGCTGAAGCCCAATCACAACCGCTGCTGGAACAATGAAGAATGTAAGGATTGATTTGAATGCACCATACAAAATTTTTGCAGGACTGGTTTTGCCCACATCTTCGTTATAGTGTGATTTGATGATTGCAACAATTGAGGTCAGTGAAAGCAAGATAAGCGCAAAAATGGTGAGTGACCAAAAGGTGGTGTTGAGTGCTTGCATAGCACCTGCTGTGTCACCAATGCCCAAAATACCGTTGATAAACTCCGTTAAAGGGTCTTGATCTCTTATCACCTGCCCTTGATTGTTGAAATATAGGTCAAGTCCGCAAATCCTTCGCACCAAAAGTTGCATTGCGTCAACTGCACTTGCAACACAGGTATAAAGCAGATAAACAAGTTTTGGAATAGCGTCAACTATAGTAACTATGCCTTCCCACCAACCTAAATCGCCAAGCATTGAAATTGCGTTCACTAACTTTCCCCCTTAAATTTCTTTTATTGTCTACATTATACCAAAAAAAATTACAAATATCAACAATATTTTGCATAAAAAATTTTGTAATTGGTCAAATTTTTTTAAATAGATGCAAAAACTGTTCAAGCGAAAGGTTTTCTGGCCGAATTTTTAGGTCAAAATCGGCAAGTAAATTTTCAATTTCTGCCTTGCTATAGCCTTGATAGCCAACCAAATTGTTTGCCAAGGTTTTTCTGCGCATTGAAAAGCACTTTTTGACAAAGGCTTCAAACTTTTGTGCGTCAACGCCTTGTGGTAAAGGTTTTTTGGTAAGCCTTACCACAGCCGAGTCCACCTTTGGAACGGGATAGAACATGGCTCTATTCACCCGTCTTGTGATTTTGGCTTCTGCATAAAACTGGCACATCACGCTCAGCACGCCATAATCTTTTCCACCAGAACTTGCAATAATCCGCTCTGCCACCTCTTTTTGCACCATTATGGTCAAACTTGTTGCGCGAGAGTAGGTCAAAAACTTAAAAATCAGCGGTGTTGTGATATAGTAAGGCAAATTTGCCACAACTTTATACTGCCCTTCAAAGTTTTCTTCAATTTTTTCAAGCGGTTCTTTCAAAGCATCGGCAAAAACAAATTTTGTGTTTTTAAGCCCCAGCGAAAGAAGCCCACTTTCAAGCGAGGTGTCAATTTCGTAGGAAACAACCTTTTTTGCCCTCTCGTCCAAGACTTTTGTAAGAGCACCAGCACCTGCGCCAATCTCAAGCACCTCGTCTTCCTTTGTGATTTCGCCGTCAGAGACGATGGCTCTTAAAAGATTTGTGTCAGTCAAAAAATTTTGACCAAATTGCTTTTTAAATTTATGTTCCATCTATCCCTCCAACCCAAACAACTTTAACGCATTCTGACTTGTCACCTTTTCCACCTCAGACGCATCTTTGCCCAAAATTTTTGCCAAATTCTCAGCAATGGTTGGCAAAAAGGCAGGACTGTTGCGTTGCCCTCTATAAGGATGTGGAGCAAGATATGGGCAATCGGTTTCAAGCACAATCCTCTCAAGCGGAACATTAGATAACGCCTCTTTTAAATTTGTCGCATTCTTGAAGGTTGACACTCCGCCCACCGAAATGTTCAGACCAAGTTTTAAAACCCTCAACGCGCTTTCTCGGCTTCCGCTAAAGCAGTGCATTGTTCCGCCATAGACAAGCTTGTCTCGCTTTTTTTCAAGCGTTTCAAGGCAAATGCCCATAGCCTCGCGACAATGAATTACAATTGGTTTTTGAAGGTCAAATGCAAGGTCAATCTGCCTTTCAAAAACTTTTATTTGAACTTCTTTTGCAGGCGCTTTATCGGTAAACTGCAACCCAATTTCGCCAATCCCCACCACCTTTTTGTTTTTTGCAAGTTCTTCAAGCTTGGCAAAAGTTTTTTCGTCTGCAAGGCAAGCATGTTCTGGATAAATTCCAATCGTGGCAAAAACATTTTTATGAAGAGAGGCAAACTCCACCGCTTTAATTGAAGAGTCAAGATCAAAGCCAGAGGTTACAAAAAATTTTACTCCAAGTTGCTCAGAGAAAGCCAAAACTTTTTCAATATCCTTTTGAAACTGCTTATCAGTAAGATGACAATGGGTGTCTATAAACATATATTTCTTCCTTTGCTATTGATTTTAACCTTAAACGCAAAAAATGTCAATCGTCCTTATCTTCCTTTTGGATTTTTGGCTGTTTTTAAAGATTTTTGCTTTTTTAAGCCCTTTTTAAAAGGTTTTTTAGAACTTTTTTAAAGCCGTTTGTTAAGGTTTTGACTTTTTAAGCGCTTTACATAATTGAATTTTTTTAAGAATATATAAATAGCATGAACCGCATTTGGACTATAATGATGATTGCCTCCATTTGTTTTTTGCTTTGGTCAGACCCTGGCTCAGTTTTAAGCCAGATGCTTGACGCCTCTGCCCAGTCACTCCAGCTTGCAATCCAGCTTTGCGCGGTTTACGCAGTTTGGCTTGGCATTTTAGAACTTGTGGAAGCAAGTGGCTTGAGTGAAAAACTGGCTCGTCTTTTACGACCGTTCATCAAAAAAGTTTTTGCTGTTAAAGACCCCGTGACTGAAAAACTGATTGCCATGAACATCTCTGCCAATATGCTTGGACTGGGTAACGCTTCAACTCCACTTGCAATAAAGGCGATGAAGCAAATGGACACAGGCTCGCCAGTTGCCTCCACTCCGATGATTATGCTGATTGTGATAAATGCCACCTCTATTCAGCTTTTGCCAAGCACCGTGATAGGTCTTCGTCAAACGGCAGGTTCAACCTCACCTGCAGACATTATTTTGCCAACTCTCTTAACCACCATTTGCACCACAATTTTGGCGATTATGCTTGTCAAGTTGTGCGCAAAAATCTTTGAAAGGAGGAAGAAAAATTGAGCGCTTACATCCTTCCTCTGCTTTTTGTTTTTATCTTTGTCTATGCCCACTTTAAAAAGGTGAATTGTTATGACACCTTTATAAAAGGTGCAAAAAAATCAATTCCGCTTGTGGTTGATATCTTTCCATATATCACCGCCATAATGATTGCTGTTGCACTTCTACGCTCTAGCGGAATAACTGCCATTCTTGCTGATTTGACCGCGCCAATTTTCAACCTTCTTGGCATTCCGACCGAGCTGATAGAGCTTGTTCTTTTGCGTCCGTTCACTGGCTCTGGCAGTTATGCACTTCTTAATGATGTGCTTTTGACCTATGGCGCTGACAGCTATATATCTCGTTGCGCATGCGTAATCCTCGGCTGTAGTGAAACAATTTTTTATGTGACAACGATATATATGTCGCAGACAAAAGTGAAAAAACTTTTGTATGCCATTCCTGTTGCGCTTGTCTGCTCCACAGTCGGTTCGATTCTTGCCTGCCTTTTATGCCGAATAATGTAAGAATAAAACAATTTTTTGCCTTGAAAATAAAGAGAATAAAATAAAACAAAAAAATAATGAAAAAATATTTAAAATTATCTAAAAATTATGGAAAAAATACAAAAAATCACTATAAAAATAGTGATTTTTGCGTGTTTTTCTTTAATTTGTAAGTTTTTTAAGTTTATCCGACTTTTTTTTAAGCGCTTTCATTTCAAGCAAAAGGTTGTCATAATCTTCCATACTTTTTTGCATTGCCTTTACAAACTCAATGCCTTCATATTTTCCGTTGAGAATGTTTGCCTTCTCCTGTTTAAGCTCTTCAAGCCTGTCCATAATCTTGTCCAGTTCTACACTGATTTCAATATGTTCTTTGATGATTTCTTCTCTATTCACTTCTTCCCTCCTCATTTTCATTTCTTTGCCAAATGGTGTATTGCGCTCTATGCCAATCTCCAGCCCAGCTTCCACTGCCAGCATATTTGTAATTATTGAAATCTGGTGCATAAAGGATTGTGCTTTTTGGATTTTTTGTTATATAATCATTCACCGCGCTCCAGTTTGGACTTAAACCACAGTTGATAAAATCAATTGGAATTTCAGCGCTCATATTGTAAGCCTTGATGTTTTCAATTGCATTTTGTCTCATTTTTTGGTATATAATTTCTAGACTTTCTTCCTCACCCAAATACTCCCTATTAACTTCAATATCGTTTAGAACTGCATAACCTTTCTCGCGATTGATATACAAAATTGAGTAGGCAACAATTTCTCCTTTATGATTGCGCACAATAAGTGGTTGCATGTCTGGGTCAATAATTGCTCCTCGCATAGCTCCAGCGCCAGCGCCATAAAGTCTTGCACAACAACTTGTCATGTAACCAATGGTGAAATTTGCGATATCGCTTTTTGCAAGTGCTTCATAGGTGAAAATTCTGTTTGACACATCTTTTTGGTTGGCAATAATCTCAGTTGCATCTTTTACAATCTCTTCTTCAACCTCGCCAACATAGCGCAAATACTCCATGTATGCCTGAGTAAGATTTTGTGAGACCTTTTTGCCCACAATAAA
>CALVUB010000028.1 GCA_944363385.1 uncultured Clostridia bacterium | reverse complement strand
CAATTTCAAAAATTAAAAGATAAACTTGAATAACACGATTTTGGTAGAGAAAATAAGGGATTTAAAGGGATTGACTAGTATAAAATGACACTAAAAAAGAAGTTCCAAAGGCACCTCTTAATCGAAGGGTCCAGGTCACAAACTTTCAGTTTGAGCCATTCGGCATTTGCCTGCATAATGCGAAAAACTCAACAATGACATAAATTGATTTCTTATCACAATTCTTGTTTTTCATTTAAAAGAATGTTTTGAATATAATCTTTTGCATAGGTAAGCGTTTTGTCTGTTTTTGAGCAAATATCTTCTATTGTCAACGGCACTTCAATATCAGGTTTAATTGCACCTTCATTTTTAAAAATATCTCTAAAATCAAAATGTTTTTCAGTATAACGGACAAATAGTTTGTCGCAAAGAACAATTTGTCCGCTCGACTGTCCAAATCTTATGGCTCCTTGTCCGAGCGATTGCCCTATGAGCATAGAAGATAACATATGTTTTGCATAGTAAGCAACAAAGGTTCCTGACGAAAAAACTCGATTATCCGTTAATATTACGCCTTTAAGTTTTTTCTCTTTCAAAAAATTAAAAAGTGGTAAAATAAGTTCAGAGTTTCCGCCCATGTTGCCTCTGATATCAATAATAAAACTGTCAATTTGACTATTCTTCCATTTTTCTTTTACATCTTCTAAAAATTTCAAGAAATCACCTTTGTGTAATTCGCTACAACTAAAATAATCAATCAACAAAATATGATTATCAAGAACTGTGCAGTCATAAAACTTTTCATTGCGTGATTTAAAAGGTGGCAGATAAGAATAGTCATCAAAAAAAATGTCGGAAGTGGAACAATTCAGAACTTGTCCATTCATAAGTTCAATATTGCCATAATCAATTCCCAAAACTTCATACAATAACACAAAATTCAACATTTTGTTAAGTTGCACATTTCGCCATTCTTTCGTTTCGTAAGAGAGATATTTATCAAACTCCTTGCATATTTTTTCAATTTGCCAACCACCTATACTTTTAACTTCTAATAACTGGTCATCTTTTGCAAGATAGATTTTATCATTGAAATAAAATAGGTTTTGACTTAAAAATCTTTTCCCGTCATTATATAGAAATTTCGAATAATTTAAATATATATGTGCATTTTTGAATATACTACACATTTCAAGTAGTTTTGCAACAAATTCTTCGTCAGTAAATGAATCAATATTACCTATTTGAATTAAAAAATCTTCAACATTTTTGTTGATTTGTTGTTGCTTTTCAACTACACTTTTATCAGCTTTCACGCGTTTAAGAACATCAATCAGCTTATTTTCAATAATTCTGGCGCTTGTTGTCAATTTTTCAGTTTTTGTTAAATGCAATAAACTTTCCATAACATGATTATAACATATTTCCCCCAAATTTGTAAAGATTTATAATCTTTTTATATGATAACAATATAAAAATTGCTACAACTCATCAATCTGGTTTATTTTTTCGTTTCATTGCTTAAATTGAATCATTGCAGCCATATAAAATTGGTTTTGATTTTGAAATTGCTAAAATATTTTCTGAAAGCAAATCTTGATGTATCCATGCTTGCAAGACACATTTTTCAAAATAATTGTTATTCATAACATAATAACCATTTATTCTATTCTCTAAGCCAGCAGAATCTTCAACTTTCCACCTTATTGGTCGCCCATTTTCTAAATGCACCCCTCTAAATACCATCCAATGCTTAATTGTAATATCCCAACTTTCTAGTGCTTGTTGCTTATCCATATCTTTAACATTGAAAAGTTTTTCAAAATTGAAAATGCGTGTGTCTAGAATTTTGCTTTCTTTATCACGATATTTTTTATTTTCGCATGAAAAACAAACTGGTAAATTATTTTGCAGCTGCTTTACACATAAGTCGGTAAATATATCTAATGGAAGATTTATAAACTCAGAATAACCTTTATTTTCAATATTGCTATAATAAGCCTTTCTGTATTTTTTATAAAAAGGTTTATTCTCCATAGGCACATTGCCAACTAAGATAAATTCATCTAGATTGATAGTGCAATATTTTTTATAAAATTCGGTTGGAGTGATGTCAATTAGTTTTTGTATGTTTCCATTTTTATCTTTGTAAGTATAATCAAAATGTCTTACAGGTTGTCCAATAATTTGACAAAGCAAAGCATAGTTTTCTTGTAGTAATTTTTCTTTCAATTCATATAAATCTTGATTATTTTTTTTAGCATCCAGCAATTTGAAAACATCGAGCCTGCATTTTTGAGAATACAACTTATTTAGTTCGGTAGGGTTTTTAGTATTGTAGGTTTCAGGCAAAATGTCATAAGGAACTAATCCGTACTTTTTAATTAACTCCCGAGCAAATTCAATTCTACCATTTTCTTTTACAGGATCTTTTAAATATTCTGCCAAAAATCTGTCATTACTCAAATCAAATGGGTTATAGTTTTGCGTTGGGAATTTGTAATTTATGATTGTCTCATAAAGATGATTTGCTTTTTCAAGTTTATCAAAGAATGATAGATAATTTGCCGAAAGAGCAAATTCTAAGGGATGAATATTTAAATTATTTGCTATATTGTTTTTAATTAGATTTAGGCAAGCAAAAAGCCAACACCTTAATGAAGTATATTGATTATAGATCTTGCAATCTTCAAGTTCAACATTAAACTCAAATTTATTTTCTTCTTTTATCTTTTTATTTAAACTCACTTCATTTAATGATAATTCTTTTAGGTTGGTTGATAAATCATTGTTTTTAATTTTATCATAATAATTTTTAAATTTTTCAATTTCTTTAATTGTTATATCTTTTTTCATTAAACTTAATTCTCCGTTTTAAGCGTATGCACACTACAAACTAAAATCTTTATAAAATTATTATAACATATTTCCCCCAAATTTGTAAAGATTTATAATCTTTTTATATGATAACAATATAAAAATTACTTGCTACGCCTCATCAGCCTACAAAAAGACCGTCTTGGTCTTTTTTTTATTGCCTGGGGCTCAGCAAAAATTGACAAATCTTTGCCCTTGCTATTAATTAAAAATCTTCTCGTCTAACAATGGAATTATATCAATAGCGGGTTCTTCATAAGGATGGATTTCTCTTATTTTTGTAATAACCCGCTTAACTTTTGACAAGTCGCACACCGCTTCCAACTTTTCTTCTTCGACAAATTCAAGTTTATTTTTCGTGCCAATATGTGGTTTAGCATTTTCATTTGGAATAAATGTTCCAATACTTTTTGTTGCTGTTGTGCAAAAAGAATAATTCCCAATTACTCCCGCACCAGCTTCACACATACCATTTCTTACGGCTTCAACATTTTTAAGTGGCACTGTAACAAAAATTTTAACTTTATTAATATCAACCAACATGCTTTAACACCCCCTAAAATCTTAAAATTAATTACAGCAATCAAAAAAAGTATCATAAAATACGTTGCAACATGTTTGCAAACTAGCAATATCTTTTCTCATCATTGTTTCTATTGTTGAATGCATAGCAAGTTGCGGAATCCCTATATCGCAACTATTCATTGACATAAGTGCACTTGTAAACAATCCTAAAGTGCTCCCGCAAACCAAATCGGAATTGTTGTAAAAATCTTGATAATCAATTTTGTTTGACTTTAACATACTTTTCAATTTTGCAGCTGAATAACCATCAGTTGAATAATTCCTATTATGCTTGATTACAATGCCTTTCCCCATTTCTACCTGTGTGCTAATATCACTTCTTTCACCATGCGCTGGATGAACGGCATGTGTATTATCGACAGAAAGCATCATCCCTTTTTCACATGCGCTGATAAACTCTACTTTTGATTTATTTAAAGCAATATTTATTTTTTCCAAAATAATAGTTAAAAATGAAGAACTTGCCCCCTGTTTAGTTACACTCCCTATTTCTTCATTATCAAAACAACATGCCACACTTATGCCTTTTGGGTTACATTTACATAGCGATGTTATAACCACCCATGCACTTACCAAATTATCTAATCTCGGCGAACATAAATATTCATTATTTATTCCTGAATAAAATGGCTTAACATCCGGAACGACAAACAAATCAGCCTCAATAATATTTTTTATATCAAAAAAGGAATATACGCTTTCAGCATCCCCGGCCAAAGGTAATAAATCATTTTGAACACTAAACTTAATCCCTTCGTTGACACTTCTATTTAGATGAAAAGCTAAGCTTGGTATGTTTATATTTACATTGCTTTCAACCAATTTAGCTAATATTTTATTATCTTCGTTTACAAAAACTCTCCCTGCAATTTTTAAAGGAATATCCAAAATGCTATACTGAATAAGTGAGCCATATGTTTCAATATTAATACGTTTACCTCCCTTGGTTTCGACAAGTCCCTCCCCCTTAACTTTAAGCGATGGCGAATCAGTATGCGCTTCTGCAATATTGAAATAATATTCACTTAAATCCCCCACAACAAAAGCAATGATCGAACTTTGATTTTTAGTAACATAATATTTGCCTCCTTGAACTAAATTCCATGCTTTTTTTATGTTTAATTGCACAAAACCATGTTTTAATAATATTTTTTCGCAATTTTTAGTTGCATGATATGCGGTTAACGACGTCTTTAAAAATTCTTCTATTTCCATACTTCTCCTCTTTATTCTCATTTTATTTTTAGATTATTATAACATACTTTTTCCAAATTTGTAAAGATTTATAATCTTTTTATATGATAACAATATAAAAATTACTTGCTACGGCTCATCAGCCTACCAAAAAAAAGACCGTCTTGGTCTTTTTTATTTTTCAAAACTTTTAAGCGATGACGACTGTGCCGTTTATCCAGCTTTTGATTAAATTTTCAAGGTTTCTTCCAGTTGAAGAAGAAAAGGTTGCGATAAGCTCTGCCGAATTGATATTTTTATAAGCATACTCTTTATAAAGGTCGCAAAGAGCTTTCATAAATTTTTTCTCACCCAAAGTCTCTCTTAAATTGTCAAACAAAAGCACCCCTTTTGTGTAAGTCAGTTGGACATATTCTGGCTCTGTTGCAAACTGGTCAAGCGGTCTATCCATGCTTGTGTCAACTTGACCATTTACCCTCTCATAAACCTGAACAAAAAATTTGTAATTTGAAAGCGCATTTGAAATCATGTTGTTATATCTAAGCCCATACTCTGGATTTTCTTGAAAAAACAGATAGGTGCTGTATTCTGCAAGCCCTTCATCAATCCAAGCGTGTTCATACTGATTTGTGCCAACCACACCATACCACCATTGATGAGCAATTTCATGTGCGATAACATAGTTATAGTCTTCATTACTCACGCTGTCACTGATAAGCACAAGGTTTGGGTATTCCATTCCGCCATGGACAAAATTGGCTTTTACAACATTTAAACAAGAATATGGATAAGCGCCAAAGAGCTTGTTATAAGTTTCAACGCATTTTCCAGCAAAATCGGCTTTCTCTTGCAAATTTTCATCACCACTATAACCATAATAATTGACTGTTACAGAGCCTAGCGTGCAAGAGGCAACTTCAAACTTTTCAGATAAAACAAGGCAAAAGTCACGAATTTTCTCTCCAGAAAAATTGTAGGTCACATTTGAGTCATCTTGCGAAGAAGTTTGCCTAGTTCCACTCGATGCCACAACAAATTTGCTTGGCACAGTCAGCTCTACCTCATAGTTTGCCACCTCACTATAAAAAGGGTCGCCATTTGAGTGGTATGGCTTTGTAAAAAAGCCTTTGCCATCTTCATATACACAAGCTATTGGATAAAAATTGCCAATGTTGATAGTGTTTTCTCCATAGCCATATCTATGATTGGCGTTTGGCAAAATTGACGAAAAGGAAATCACAACCGTCACGCTTTCATCTGGATAAAGTGGCTCAGGCAAAACAATCTCTAAGATATTTTCATCTTCACCGCCTATTTTAAATTCAAGCTGGTCGCCCTTTCGCTCGGTAACGCTTGTTATCTCAATATGTCCATAACTCTCTCCATTTGGAAAAGCCTGTTTAAAATTGTTTGATGAAACCACTTTCACAGTTGCCCCCTCGCGAAAGGCGTTGGGATAGAGGTGAAAAAAAATGGAAGAAAAGGCATTGCTTGAATTGTTATAATACAAAACCTCTTCTTGACATGAAATTGTCTTATTTTCATCGTTATAGTCAAGCGTCATTTTGTAAGAATTTATAGCGCCCACCTCTTCTGACGGCTTAAAAATAAAAGGAATTGCAACAAAAAGAGCAAGAATAACTGTTCCTATCAAAATTTTTGACCAATGTTTTTTAAGAAAGTTTTTCATAGTGTAATTTACTGCAAACTTGTCCAAGTTATGACAAATAAAAATTTTTCACCTTGACAAAATTGTTGTAAAATGATTTTTTTTGTGATATTATTGATTTTGAGGATAAAGTTATGGCATTTTGTAAATACTCAACTGAATATGTTGCAAACTCAAAAACTGAAGTGGACAATATTTTTATTGACAGCTTTTTGCCTTTTGCCGACCCTGTAAGCGTAAAGGTCTATCTTTATGGGCTGTATAAATGTTTTTCGCCCTCTTCTTTTGACAACACTCTTGAAAGCTTTGCAAAAACTCTCAATATGAGTGAAGATGAAGTCATCGGCGCTTTTGAATACTGGCAAGAGCAAGGACTTGTGCAAGTTTTAAAGACCTCGCCTATTGAAGTGCGATATATTCCGCTTAAAAATGTTATCAGCTCAAACAAACTTTATAAGCCTGAAAAATATTCTCTTTTCAACAGTCAAGCACAAGAAATTTTTGAAGGCAAACGAGAAATTTCAAAAACTGAATATGGCGAATATTATGACTTTTTAGAGCGCTATCATATGGAACAAGAGGCTCTTTTGATGATAATGAAATATTGCGTTGAAAGCAAAAAAAGCGCAGTTGGATATAACTATATTTTGACCGTTGCCAAAAACTGGGCAAGTGAAGGCATAACCACAGCTCTTCAAGTGGAAGAAAGACTTTCTTCATTTAAAGAAAAAAGCGACCTTATCAGTGAGCTTTTTAAAGCAGTTGGCATAAAACGCAATGCTTACATTGAAGAGCGCCAGCTTCTTGATAAATGGCTCTCCGACTATGGTTTTGACATGGGAACGCTTGTTTTTATAGCAAAAAAAATCAAAAAATACACCTCTTTCAATCTTGATAAACTTGACCAAATGGCAACAAAGTATTATCAGATGAAACTTATGACCATTCCTGCAATTGAAGAGTTTGAAAATCAAAAGAAAGCTCTTTATGACCTTGCAAAAGACATCAATAAATCGCTTGGGCTTTATTATGAAAGCCTTGAGAGTGTGGTGGAAAATTATGTTGTCAAATGGCTTAATCTTGGTTATGACAAAGAGGTATTGCTTGAAATTGCCTCATATTGCTTTAAAAAATCAATAAGAACGCTTGAAGGAATGGACAAAACGGTAGGCAAACTTTACAAACTTGGCATAATTTCCATGCAAGCGTTGAATGAATATCTTGCCTCAATTTTAAAGACCAATCAAAAAATAGAAAACTTGCTTCAAAGTCTTTCTATTGCAAGGCGCGTCAACTATATCGACCGAGAAAATTATGAAACTTGGACAAATGAGTGGAAATTGCCTGAAAATCTGCTTGAGTATGGTGCAACTTTGGCAAAAGGCAAAGACAACCCAATGCGCTATTTAAGTCGGGTGCTGGCTGACTGGCATACAAAAGGTATTGTCAGCATTGAAGAGGCAAAAAACAATCTTCCAACAGAAAACACTTTCAAACAAGCGCCAATGCTTCAAGGACGCAGTTATTCCAAAGAAGAAATCAATGCTCTGTTTGAGTCAATTGATGATGTTGAAATTTAGGAGCTAAAAATGAACCAAAAAATTATAGAAAAGGCAAAAGAGAAAATTGAAAAACGGAAGATTTGGGCAGAAAATCAAGCTCTGCAAAACAAAATCAAAGCTTTTGAAGACCCTTCTTTCAAGGTTATTTATCAAAAATATATTGACCAGATGATTGAAAACGCAAAAAGCGAAAAATCTGAAGACCTCAGCTTTTTGAAAAGCCAAATTGAAAAAAAATTAAAAAATCTTGGCATAGGTTCTATAGAACCACAATATTATTGCTCTAAATGTGGCGATAGCGGAATTATTGACGGCAAATACTGCACATGCTTCACCGAAATTGTCAATGAACTTTTAAAAGATGAGAGCGGATTTAACAAACTTGAAGATTTTGCCTCATCTCGCTTTGATATCTTTGACGACCCTGAAACAATGAAAAAAATTTATAGCAAAATGAAAAAGTGGTGCGACTCCCCTTTCAACAAAACTCTTATCTTTGTTTCAGGCGACACAGGAACTGGCAAAACACATCTTGTCAAATGCATGGCAAATGAACTTATCGCACATCATCATCTTGTAAACCTTACCACCGCTTTTGCTATGAACCAAGATTTTATGAAAAGTTATTCAAGTAAAGATTTAGAAAAAAAACATGACCTTTTATCAAAATATCTCGACAGCGAGATTTTGGTAATTGATGACCTTGGCACAGAAATAAGAAATCCTTATGTGACCAGCAATTTTCTCTATCAAATTTTGAATGAAAGAAAAAACAGACATCTGCCTACCATCATAACTTCAAACCTTGACCTTAAAGATTTGCAAGACTATTATGACGAGCGAGTTTCAAGCAGAATAATCGACAAAGCCACTTCAATTTGCCTTCAAATTAAAGGTTCAGATTTAAGACTAAAAAATAGCAACGCTTAAAGTTGCTACTTTTTTATCTAGACAAAAACCTTTCAAAAACTTTAATGTTTTTGTTTTGTTCAAGACGAGTGCTGTCTCTATCATGCCCGCTGTGAGCAATTTCAAAGTGGATATTTTCAAGCTTTTTGAGCGATGAAAGCATCTCTAATTTGCTTCCTCCATACAGGTCAGTTCTGCCAATGCCTTGGAAGAACAAAACATCCCCTGCAAAAAGATGACTCCCCATTAAATAAGAGCAACAGCATCTGCTATGACC
>CALVUB010000027.1 GCA_944363385.1 uncultured Clostridia bacterium | reverse complement strand
AATTACGCGTTTCTGTGCTTTGAGCGACCAATAATTTGTCCACAATATGGGAGTTCCATAAAAACCAAACACCACATAAACTATGCCAAGCACCAAAAGTGGCCACCAACCTTTTGTTGCACCAAAAACAATTGCTGGCACACCACCAATCAAACAAACAGCAGCCACAATAGTTAGAATTAAAAAAATTCTTATTGTTTTATCAATATTTTTCTTATTTTCTTTCATATCGGTATTATATTATATTTTTTTCAAAAAGTAAACTAAAAGAAAAGAATTTTATTTTTGCAAATACAAAAGCGGATAAGTATTTTATATAAAAAAAGGGCAATAATTTTTTTGGAGGGGAAAATGGCTTATTCATATAAAGGGGCAATCACTTTTGGGCTGGTATATATTCCAATTACACTTGTTGCTAGCATAAAAAACAACGATATCGGCTTCAACATGATTGACAAAAAGACTATGAGCAGGGTTAAATACAAAAAGACCTGTGTGGACTGTGACAATCGTGAAGTGAAAAATGAAGATATCGTCAAGGGCTATCAATATGAGAAGGGCAAATATGTTATTTTTACAGACAAAGATTTTGAAAAAATCAAGACACAAAAGGACAAAAACATAACAATTTCACAGTTTGTCAATCTTTCGCAAGTTGACCCAATATATTTCGACCGTTCTTTTTATGTCAAGCCTCTTGGAGCTGACAAAGCTTTCTCAGTGCTTCTTGAGGCCATGGAAAAAGAAAACAAGGCAGGCATTGCAAAAACAGTTTTAGGCACCAAGGAAACACTTTTGCTTCTGAGGGCTAAAGATGGCAAAATGCTTGCTAGCTCGCTTTTCTTTTATGATGAAGTGGTAAAAGCGCCACAGATAACAAAACAAAAGACAAGCAAAACAGAAGTGGAGCTTGCTGTAAATCTTATCAATCAAATGACCAGAGCCTTTAAACCGCAAGAATTTCAGGATGAATACAATAAAAAACTTAAAAAAGCAATAAAAGCAAAGATTGCGGGCAATGAAATTGTGGCGGAAAAAGAGCAGACCCAGCCAAGTAAGATTATCAATCTTATGGAAGCTTTGCAAAAAAGTCTAATTTTAAATGAGAAAGAAAGCAAAAGGAAGGTAAAGCGTGAGGCTTAAAAAGTATAACGAAAAGCGAGACTTTTCAAAAACAGGTGAGCCAGAAGGTAAGGTGCAAAAAAGCAGTAAAAAAAGATTTGTCATTCAATTTCACAGGGCAAGAAGAGATCATTATGATTTTAGGCTTGAGCATAATGGCGTTCTTGTCAGCTGGGCAATTCCAAAAGGCTTGTCAGAAAATTATCGAGACAAACGCCTCGCTGTCAAGGTTGAAGACCATCCACTTGATTACATTAGTTTTGAAGGAGTCATACCAAAAGGGCAATATGGCGCTGGAAGGGTAGAGATTTGGGATAATGGCATTTATCAGTGCCAGCCGACACTATCAAAAGGTCTGAAAGAGGGCAGTTTTAAAGTTGCGCTTATTGGTAAAAAAGTTCAAGGGATTTGGGCATTTGTCAAAATGGAGGAAGACAACTGGCTTGCAATTTACGAAAAAGCTCAGCCACAAAAAAGCACGCAAAAAGAAAAAACAACAAAACCATTGAAAATATCTCCAAGTCGAAATCCTTTTGACTTTGCGTCTGTCAAACTAGCGCAGTTGTCCGAAAAAATCCCAAAAGGCAAAGATTGGGCATTTGAGATAAAGTATGACGGCTATCGCACACTTGCTTTTGTGGAAAATGGCAAAATAGTTTTAAAGAGCAGAAACAATAAAGCCTTCACTCAAAAGTTTAAACCGCTTTGTGCAGAGATACTTGATTTTACGCAAGAAAATTCAGCTGTTTTTGACGGCGAAGTTGTGGTTTTCGATAAGAATGGAAGAAGTGACTTTTCACTTTTGCAACAGGCAATAAAAAATGGAAAAGGTCAGCTTTTCTATGTTATTTTTGACCTTTTGGCTTTAAACGGAGAGGACTTGCGAAAAAAAACACTTAAAGAAAGAAGAAAACTGCTTGAAAATTTTACAAAATTGTCACCACATATCTTGCTTAGTCAACAGGTTATAGGTAAAGGGGAACAGTGTTTTACTCTTGCTAAAAAACTCAACCTAGAAGGCATTGTTGCAAAAAATTTAAATTCGCTCTATGACGGACAGCGCAACGAAGATTGGCTCAAAATCAAGTGCTATAAAAAGCAAGAATTTGTTATTGGAGGTTTTGAAAAAAGCGACAAAAACAAAGAGCTTAGCGCAATTTTGCTTGGAGCAGAGAGCAAAGAGGGTTTCACATATTATGGCAAGGTTGGCATAGGCTTTGATGAGAAAACGCGAAGAAGTTTGCGCAAAAAATTAGATAAGATAGTTGTAAAAACCAGTCCTTTTGAAAATTCGCCAAATTTAAAGCGCGCCACTTTTGTAAAACCAAAATTTGTTGTGGAGATAAAATTTGCTGAGCTGACGAAAGATCTTCTTATCAGGCAGGGCGTTTTTTTGGGACTTAGAGAAGATAAAGATGCAAAAGATGTTGTGTTAGAGATTTAAGGAGCAGAAATGGAAAAGTTTGTAGGAGGAATAAAAATATCACACCCAGAGAGAGTGGTATATAAAAATGACAGCTTGACAAAGCTTGAAATTGCCAAATATTATGACAAAGTTAAAGAGAGGATGTTTCCATACTTAAAAAACAGACCCATCAGCGTGCTTCGAGCGCATAACGACATAGGGCAGGTGTTTTTCAAAAAACATCCAAATGATATAAGCAAATTTGTAAAACCTGTTGTTATAGAAAGTGGCGAAGAGCCTTATTTTTACCTGCCAAATGCTGACGCAGTTGTCTATCAAGCTCAACTTGGCACGATTGAGTTTCATATTTGGGCAAGTTCTTTGCCAAAAATAGAACAGCCTGACATAATGACCTTTGACCTTGACCCAGACCAAAATTTATGCTTAGATAAATTGCGAGAAGGTGTGCGTCAGCTTAAAAATTTGTTAGACCAGCTTAAATTGAAAGCATTTTTAAAAACAAGTGGAGGCAAAGGTTATCACATTATAGTGCCTTTCAGCTCTTCTTCTGGCTATCAAGATTTTTCTGCCTTTGCAAGAGGGGTCGCAGAGCTTCTAGAAAGACAAAATCCCAAACTTTTTACAACAAATATCAGAAAAAATGAGAGGAATGGCAAAATTTTTATAGATTTTTTGCGTAACAAAAAAGGTGCGACTTGTGTTTGCCCCTATTCACTGAGAGCAAGAGATGGCGCATCGGTTTCTTTTCCGTTATCTTGGAATGAGCTTGACAAAGTTGCGCCAAACGAGATAACAATGGCAAAGGCAATAGAGAAAATCAAAAACAAAGACCCTTGGCAAGAGTTTTTCAAAGTCAAACAAAGTTTGTCAGCCTTTGCTCAAAGCGAAAAAGGATAGATAAAAATAACTTGGCATTTATAGCCAAGCTATTTTCTTTTTTCGTTATATGGGCTTAAAACGATATGTCCTTCTTGCAAACTTTTTTGAACATCAATCACTCGCTGGTTTGAAGAACCTTTAAAACGCAAAGAAATGTCTTTAAGTTTTTCCACGAACTCGCCATCAACAAGAATGTCGATATTTTTCAAAAGTTCGTTTGTCCAAGGTGAGCAAACTTTTCCGCCAGGAAGCAGGTCTTCAAAGAGATAACCTGTGTAGCACCAAATAGTTTTGCCTTTATAGCTTTCTTTTACCTTTTTGACAAGTGGCAAAAGTGCTTTTTGGTTTGCAATTTCCATAGGCTCTCCGCCAAGCAGAGAAAGTCCATTTATGTGGTCAGGTTTTAATGACCTCACAATCTCTTCAATTGTCTTTTCAGTAAAAGGTTTGCCATAGGAAAAGCTCCAAGTTTCAGGATTGAAGCAATTTTTGCAGTGATGAGTGCAACCGCTTACAAACAAACTTGTTCTCACGCCTTCGCCATTGGCAATGTCGTAAAACTTTATATTTCCGTAGTTCATATTTTCCCTTATAAGTGCAAAACTCTGTCCTTTATCTCTTGCGTTCTGCCTTGATTCCAAAATTGGCTTCCAATATACCCGCAAGTTCGCCTTGCAACATTCATTTTGGTTTGGTCACGATTGCCACATTTTGGGCATTCCCAAACAAGTTTGCCAGCGTCATCTTCAGCAATATTTATTTCGCCATCCCAGCCACAAACTTGGCAATAGTCAGATTTTGTGTTAAGTTCGGCATACATGATATTGTCATAAATAAATTTCATAACTTGCAAAACTGCTTCAAGGTTGTCTTGCATATTTGGCACTTCAACGTAGCTTATTGCGCCACCTGTTGAGAGTGCTTGGAATTGACTTTCAAATTTAAGTTTGTCAAAAGCGTTGATATGCTCGCAAACATGAACATGGTATGAATTTGTGATATAGTTTTTGTCTGTAACGCCTTCAATTATGCCAAATCTTTTTTGAAGACACTTTGCAAATTTGTAAGTCGTGCTTTCAAGTGGTGTTCCATAGATAGAAAAGCCAATGTTTGTTTCAGCTTTCCATTTGTTTGTTGCGTCGTTCATGTGTTGCATAACTTCCAAAGCAAATGGGGTTGCTTCAGGGTCGGTGTGAGACTTGCCAGTCATATATTTGACGCATTCATAAAGCCCAGCGTAGCCAAGAGAGATGGTAGAATAACCGCCATACAAAAGTTTATCAATCGTTTGTCCAGGTTTTAGTCTTGCAATAGCTCCATGTTGCCAAAGGATTGGTGCAACATCAGAAAGAGTGCCTTTTAGGCGGTTGTGTCTTACCATAAGAGCTTCATAGCAAAGGCCAAGTCTTTCATCAAAAATCTTCCAGAATTTGTCCATATCTTTACCAGAAGAAAGTGCAACATCGACAAGGTTGATGGTTACAACACCTTGATTAAATCTGCCATAGAATTTGTAGTTTCCATTTTCGTCTTTCCAAGGCGAAAGGGCGCTTCGGCAACCCATAACAGGAAAGCAATTGCCTTCTTTAAGCTCTTTCATTTTCTTTTCACTGATATAGTCAGGGACAAGCCTTTTTGCAGTGCATTTTGCAGCCAGCTTTGTCAAATAATAGTATTTGCTGTCAGGGTAGATGTTGTCTTCTTCAAGAACATAAATAATCTTTGGGAAAGCAGGAGTGATTGACACGCCTTTTTCATTTTTAACGCCTTCATAGCGCTGTTTGAGAGTCTCTTCAATAATAAGAGCAAGGTCATCTTTTTCTCGTTGATTTTTTGCTTCGCCAAGATATAAAAACTCGGTAACAAAAGGTGTTTGACCATTGGTTGTCATAAGCGTTATCATTTGATACTGAATTGTTTGAACGCCTTTATTTATTTCTTGTCTAACTCTTTTTTCAGTGATTTGGTCAACCAGGGTATCGTCTTTGTCTTTTGCAATAATCTTTAGTTCATCCATCACATTTTTGCGAATTTTTTGTCTGCTTACATCAACAAAAGGCGCAAGGTGAGCAAGGCTTATGCTTTGTCCGCCATATTGATTTGAGGCAACTTGTGCAACAATTTGAGTTGCAATGTTGCATGCGGTTGAAAATGAGTGTGGCTTTTCAATCAAAACATTGGAGATAACTGTTCCATTTTGGAGCATGTCTTCAAGGTTTACAAGGTCGCAATTATGCATTCTTTGCGCAAAATAGTCGGCATCATGAAAATGGATAAGGCCTTCTTCATGCGCCTTCCAAATATGCTCAGGAAGCAAAAATCTTTTGGTAAGGTCTTTGCTCACTTCTCCTGCCATATAGTCACGCTGAACGCTGTTGATGGTTGGGTTTTTGTTGCTGTTTTCTTGTTTTACCTCTTCATTTTCACCATCAATAATAGCAAAAATCTTTTTATCAGTGCTGTTAAATTGTCTTGCAAGTTGACGGCGATAACGATAGGTGATATAATTTTTAGCAACTTCAAAAGCACCTTTAGCCATAATTGCCATTTCAACAAAATCTTGGATTTCTTCCACGCCCACAGCTCTTGAAATCTTTTTGCACTTGGCTGTGACTTCATTGGTCACGTCATTGATTTCTTTTTCTGTAAGCCGAACAATTCCTGCATCGATAGAGTTGTTTGCTTTAGAAATAGCATTTCTGATTTTATTTTGGTCAAACGCCATTTCTTGGCCATTTCTTTTGATAATGTTCATATTCCCCTCCTTCGAATAAGGCAAGATTTTGTTTTTAGACAAAATTAACTTGACTTTCTAACACCATTATACTATACTTTTTGTAGAACTTTTGTTGTTTTTGCAACAAAAAGGGGAAAGGAGTGGAAATTTTAAGAGAGCTTAAAAAACTTGCGCTTTTCAAAGGTTGTCCCGACCAAGATCTAACGCGTATGACAAATTGCTTTAAGGCAGAAATCACCTCTTATGGAAAAGGAGAGGTGATTATTAACCAGTCCAGCGATGCGGGGCGTGTTTATCTTATATTAAAAGGGGAAGCCAATGTTGAACATGAAGATATGTTTGGCAACATTGCAATAATTTTAAATCTTAAGGCAGGGGATTTTTTTGGGCTTGAAGAGGCTTACGCAGACAAAAGCACATATAAAGACGCACTCGTTTCAGCAGAAAAGTCTGTGGTGGCAAGTTTTGATAGGGCAAAGATTATTTCTCCATGCTCAAACAATTGCCCTTGTCACCAATTGCTTGCAAAGGATATGATGAAGATGATTTCTGCTCGTTCACTAGCGCTCACAGACAAAATCAAGCACCTTTCTCAGCGAGGCATTAAGGATAAAGTGCTTTCTTATCTTGAAACTCAAAGCAGAATTGCCTCGTCGAGCTATTTTGAAATTCCTTTCAATAAAACAGAACTTGCATCTTATCTAGCGGTGGAGAGAAGCGCTCTTTCAACAGTGCTTGGGAAACTTAAGAGGGAAGGTGTAATTGATTTTGACAAAAAAAGGTATCACATAAAAATAAAAAATCAGGAAGAATAATTTCCTGATTTATTTTAATTAGTCATATAATTTTAAAAACTCGCAGGGCATTTTTCTGCGAGCTTTAATTTCTATTCTTTTACTTTTTGGTTTTCTTTTCTTGAGCTTCCTTTAAAGAGGCATTTTCTTTTAAAAGGTCTCTGATTTCTTTTAACAGATATTCGGTTGAGTTTTGCTTTTTCTTTTCTTCCTCTTTAAGCGCGATTGCTTTTTTCTCTTCGTCTATCTTCAAAATTTCAGCTTTAACTGCCTCTTTGTCTTTCAGGTTTACACCTCTTTCAATAAGCTGTTTTTTAAGTTCTGGCGACAATCTGTTTTTGTTTAAAAATCCTTTTGCGTTCATGGCAACTCTTAAAATGATAAACAAAACCAGAGCTATAATAAAGAAATTAATAACAGCAGTGATGAAGGCACCCCAATCAATGTAGATGCTTTTTGTAAGGTCAAGATTTCCTTCACTATCATACACAGCCTTTAAAATCGAGTAAGCAGAGTCAAGCCCATTTCCGCCAAGAGATAAAAGCAGGTTGATAAGTGGCATTATAATTTTGTTTGACAAAGCTGTCACAATAGCGGTGAAAGCAGAACCTACGATAACGCCGATTGCCATATCGAGGATATTGCCACGAGTTATAAATTTTTTGAAATCACTAAAAAACTTTTTCATTTTTTTATCCTTTGCAAGCATTATATCAAAAACTTTGTCTTTTATCAAAGCAAATTTGCATATTTTGTCGAAAAAAGAGCTGAAACTTTTTCAGCCCCAATAAATAAATTCGTTTCCATAAAAATTTTCATTGCAAAACTTTTGATAAGCAGTTTGAATTTGGTTATTTACCAAAACAGGAATAGAATTTTCGCCTTGATTTGCTTTGTGTTCTTTAGCGTCAGAGTCTATTCTTTTTACAATTTTATATAAGTAATCCTTTCCAATATTGCCACACTGGTCTATTATTCTTTTAAACTCATCAATCAAAAGAGAGGCAAGGTTTTCATCTTTAAGATGGTTCTTTGTAAAAGAAATCAAATTTCTAGCTTCACTATCAAGGATAAATGTCTCTTCCATAATCTCTCCTTATTTTTCTGTTTTGTAAGAATTAAATTTTCGCCAATGCACAAACGCATCATTTTATAACTTTGCACGCTTTGGCTTTTGTTACATCAGCATTCCTCATAAGTTTAATTTTATTTATAACAGTTTTTAAATTAGGTCCCATTTAGTCAAATTTATCCCAAAGTAGAACGTCTAAATCATTTCTATTCGCATTCTTTTGAGTATATTTGATCAGCACGTCGGCAAGTTCATCAATTTTTTTCATTATTTTCCTCCACAAATAATAGTATATCAAATTTTAACATAAATTTCAAGAGTAAAATTAAATAATTTTGACAAAAAATATAAAATTTTAAATTATTTTACAACCTAGCGTGTGCTCGTTATAAAAAGGCTAGGACAAAGCCCTAGCAAATTGATAATACAAGAAAATCAAATGCCCCTTTTAACCTCCTTTTTGTGGCGAGAAAAATTGGTGTCAAAAATTATTTTTTGTTTAGCTAAAATCGCTATATCCCTTTATTTTCTTGGCGCCCCAAGTAGGATTCGAACCGAGTGCGAACCTAGAAGAACCGAAAAGAAAGTATGCGTGGTTCTTGAAGGTTGCAGGTTCTTAAGATACCAAAATGTATTAACTAAAAAAGTGTATCAAAATGACACACCACTTGGCGCCCCAAGTAGGATTCGAACCGAGTGCGAACCTAGAAGAACCGAAAAGAAAGTATGCGTGGTTCTTGAGTGCACTCGTAGGTTCTTGAAGCGCCTTGCAATTTATAAAAAAAGTGCTTTGATTGCACTCTTATTTTGGCGCCCCAAGTAGGATTCGAACCTACGACCTATCGGTTAACAGCCGAGCGCTCCACCACTGAGCTATTGGGGCATATTAAGTTTGGTCGCGCTCGGCTAGTTAACCTTTATCGGTTTAATTTCGCTTGCGCTTCATACGCAGACCTTTCGGTCTTGGCGTTCAGCCTCGCTAGCTCCACCACTCAAGCTACTCGGGCATATTAAGTTTGGTCGCGCTCGGCTAGTTAACCTTTATCGGTTTAATTTCGCTTGCGCTTCATACGCAGGCCTTTCGGTCTTGGCGGTTCAGAATTGTTGTTTGCACAATTTTTCTGAAAAAATAAAAAGAAGAGGGATGGAACAAGTGTTTGAAAGCTCAAACACTTGTCAACCTG
>CALVUB010000026.1 GCA_944363385.1 uncultured Clostridia bacterium | reverse complement strand
ATGATTGGCACATTAATGCCCGCCTTGGCAAATTCAGAAATTGGAGCAAAAACATTGAAAGCTTGCAAAATTATGCCAATAAGCACAAAAGTCACAAGTATGCGCGCCGAGGTGATGTTTGTGTAAATTATCAAAACTTGCCCAAGCATACAAATAAATCCGCCAATCAAAAACGCCCAAAGATAATACATCTAACCCTCCTTTTTTCTGTTCCCTCGTTTTGTGATATAGGTTTTAGAAGTGGAAACTTTTTTGTAACATTTATCTACATTTTCTTCGTCACATTCAATAACAACAGCATGGCAAATTCCTGGAATGGTCTCGCCTTGCTGGGTGGCAGTTGTCGACATCAACGCCCCTGTTGGCATAAATAGAACTCGTTTTAATTCACCTTTTCTAAGCTTATTGATAATGTAAGAATTTAAAACGGTCGCACTGCAACCACAACCGCTTCCTCCAGAAAGCATGTTTTGACCACGAGTGTAAAACATTTGACCGCAATCGTTGTAGTTAAGCCCAAGTTTTACGCCATTGTCCTCCATCAAATCAATCAATATTTCCGAGCCCAGCTTGCCAAGGTCTCCAGTTACAATCAAATCATAATCCTCAGGCGTTGTCTTGGTGTCGCGAAAATGCGCAAGCATTGTGTCCATCGCCGCAGGTGCCATGGCGGCGCCCATGTCATTCACGTCGTTTATTCCCCAATCAATCACCTTGCCAAAAGTCGCCATGGTTATACGAGGCCCAATGCCTTTGTTTGAAAGCACGCAACTTCCAGCCCCTGTGACCGTCCATTGCGAAGTGGGAGGCCTTTGATTGCCAAGTTCCAGCGGAAAACGAAACTGTCGCTCTGCAGTTGAAAAATGAGAGCCTGTTGCGCAAACTATGGTATCAAACAGTCCGCCGTCAATAAGTGAAGCCCCCACAGCCAAGCTTTCCGCCATTGTTGAGCAGGCTCCAAACAAACCAAGATAGGCATATTCAAAATTTCGCGCAGAATAGGAGGAAGAAATAATTTGATTTAAAAGGTCACCAGCAAGAAGAAGGTTTACATCATCTGGCTGAAGATGAGCATCTTCAATCGCCCCAACAATTGCGTGTTCAAACATTTTCTTTTCAGCTTTTTCGTAACTATCTTCGCCAAAGCTATCGTCTTGCATAACATAGTTAAAGTAAGGCGCAAAATTCCCTTTACATTCTTTTGGCCCAACAATTGAATAACTACCCACAATTCTAGGTTTATTTCTAAATTTAACCGTCTGATTTTTCTTCACAATAACCTCTGTCTAAATTTTTGACATAAGCTCAATGTTTTATTCAGATATCTTTTTACGAAATTATTGACTTTAAATTTATAGCTATGATATATTAAAGGCATGAAAAGATTATTGAACATAGCTTGCGGACAATTTTTGATTTCTATCTTTCCTATCATCGCCTGGATTGTATTAGCTTTTACTCTTGACAACCCTGCAATAAGCAACGCTTTTTCTGTCACTTATCCTCTTCAATTTGTCGCCAATGTTTTAAAATCAATTTTTGGAACAGGCGCAAATATAAAAGCAGTCAAAAACAAAAATGACAACATTGTTTATAGCAGTATCATCATTTGCACTATCATCTCTTTGATGGTCTTTGGGATTACGGCCATTTTCGCAAAAGATTACATAAAATTTATGAACATGGATGTTGACACCTATTATGAGCTTTGTTTGTTTTCACTTGGCAGCTCATTCTTTCAACTTATTTTCATGTTATTTCTTGAAAAACTTTATTTTGAAGGAAAAGAAAAAATTGCAAATTTACACAGTTTGCTCTACAACATCTTGTTCTTACTTGGGCTTTTTATACCATCTTTAATAACCAAAAATTTTATAATCATCAGTTCAATCTCGTTGTCAATTTCTTTTATTTATGTGATCGCTATTGCTATATGGCAATTTAAAAAATTTAAATTTGACTTCAATATTCTGCAAAACATTAAATATGAATCAGCAACAATAGCTAGCAATTTATTGATGCTTATAATCTACCTTTTTGGTCTTAGAAATGCCTTTAGTTACGGCGAAGAATACATCTTAGCTATCAATTTCATTTCACTTATAACTGATGCTCAGTGGGACTCAATATATGCTATAGAAACTGTCGCCAAGATTGACATAAGCAAAGATAATTATCACTACACAAAGGCATTAAAAGAAGCTTTTATTTTAACAGGTATCGCCTCTCTTTCTAGTATAATTTTATTCTTTTCATTGTTCTCTTTTCTCGAAATAAATTTAATATTAGGACTGATTTATTTAGCATTTCAAATATTGGATATAATAATTTACTCGGTAAGTGGAAACCTCTGCTCTTTTATTCAGCTTAAGCATTCTGCCGTGAAAAACACAACAAATAAAATTCTATCGAAAGTTTTAAGAGTTTGTTTCAGCTTTTTACCTACACCATTTTGTAATGATATAGGCCAAATACTTGGCGGTATATTCGTTTTAGTATTCTGTTTGATAATTCGATATAAATTTTTCAAAGTTGAAAACGGCTTTTTAGTCCCAAAAGAAACCCCAAAAGCCCCTGCAAGTCAAAACATGCAATAAAAAAAGCTATCCGTCAAGATAACTTTTTTTGTGAAGATAAATCAACTTTTATTCTGCTATTATTTTATAGCCCAATGCTAAGAAAACCTGTTCCATAACATCAGTTTCGATATAGTCTGTTTGAGAATTGCTAAAGTTCACCTCAACTATTTCATCTCTTGCACTCAATATCATATTTTTTAAAATATCAAATGTATAAACATTTTCAGTTTCAAGGTCTTCTTTGCGCATCTTAATTAAATAATCATCATCTATATTGCATTGAAGAAAAGCCAAACGATAAATATCTTCCAACTGAGCATCTGCAAAATCTTGAAATTGAGGCCCTACCCAATCAGGCTCTTGACTTACAGGTTCAGTTTCCATCCACACTTTTGTATATTGATAAACTTGCTCAGTATCTGGATCCATCTTAAGTTCCACATATTGATATCCATCAATAATTCCCGATGGACTTTCAACATAATCTGTAAAAATACTTATGGTATAAGGCGTGTTAATTTCAACAATAATTGAATATGCCAAACGATTGTTAGCAAAATCATATATGTATATTTCCGCTTTAGTCAATCCTAATCTATAATAAAAACCCATAATTCCTTCAGTATTAAGCACATTGCCTGGTGAAACTTCCATAGACGCCTTTGCAGAAGAAATATAAAAAGTGTTTTCTCGAACTTCATCTGTTGATAAAGCAAATTTAGAGAAGAACAAAGCTAATTTATTTAAAGATTCTATAGAATTTCCATAAGAATCAATATAATACATTTCGTTGCTTTCATAAACTTCAGCATGATTTGAATTTACACTCTTTGTGTTATTTTGATTTGCCGTTGCTAAGCTCAACTGTGCGCTTGGCTCTAAATTTTCAGCAAGCGTCCACCCCAAACTTTCACAGCAATTGTCGATAACTTCAACAACCTGCGCTTCAGTCACCTTGTTTTCTGTGCTAAGTTCTCCATCATTTTGGCTCTTCCCAATAAAATACCCACCAATGCCAGCGCCAACAATAAGCACGAGAACAAGCAATGTTAATAAAATCTTTTTCATCTTTCTCTCCTTTTATAAGCCTATATTACCCCCCCCCTAAATTTTTTCAAGTTTTTTGACAAATTTTATAAAAAAATTTTGCCAATCTCTTTGCAAAAATTTAGGTTTAAATTAAATTTCTTCGATAAACCCTTTTCACTTTTCCAAAAATTTGCATTTAGCTCATTCAAACTTTGGGAATTTCTAGTGGCTATATAAACAAATAAATCACGCCAACAATAAAACTAGCCACAACGCCTGTTACAATCACTGGTCCTGCAATTGTGAACATTTTGACAAAGATGCCATAGACAATGCCTTCATGTTTAAACTCAAGCGCTGGTGAAGTTATTGAGTTTGAAAAGCCTGTGATTGGCACAATTGAGCCACCACCCGCAAACTTTCCAAGTTTATCATAAACGCCAATACCAGTCAGAAATGATGCCAAAAAGATAAGCACAATAAGAGTGTATGCCCACGCCGTTTGTTCTGCCATAGAAGGAAACCAAAGCATAATGAGGTCGTTTATACCCTGACCGAGACAACAAATAAGCCCGCCCACCCAAAAAGAATTAAAAAGACTTGGCCAAGGTTTTGTTTTGGGAATTTTGGCTTTAACATATCGATTATACGCCTCATTGCGTTTTTTTTCGTCCATAAAATCACCTCTAAATCTACAAACCCAAAGCTATTGCAGTTTTTGACAAATAATTTATAGACACAACAAAAAAAATTTAAACAAGTTTTTAGCTAAACCAATCAATCTTTTTTTGCATAAATCAAAATTTTTTATGCAAACTAAAAAGCAGGAGGAAAAATTATGAAAAAACTTGTTTTGGCTTCTGTTTGCCTTTTGTCTTGTCTTACACTTGTGGGCTGTGGTGGCGTAAGTGACACCGATGCCAATAAAACTTTAAACAATCAGCTTAATCGCGTTGAAAATGTTTTGTCTTCTTCAGTGGTGGAAGGAGTTAGCACTGTCACACCAAGCGACTTTATCGACAATGAAAGTGGTTCAAAAATTATCGACCAAAAAAACTGGTCACTCTATAACAGTCAATCTGAAAAAATGCTTAGAGAGCAAATTCTTAACACCACCTCTCAAATAAAATCTTATGACCAAAGAGGCATAAAACTTGGCAACGACAAGGCAAGCGCTGTAAAAAATCTGGCTGGAAATATAAGTAAATATCTGACTTATCTAAACAATTCTAAAAGCGAGCTTCAAAACAGCGTAACCAAAATCAATCGCAACAACAAAATCACAAACACAAACCTTGAAGAGTTAAATTCAAATTTTGTTGAGTTAAACAACAATTTAAAAGAACGCGAAGCATATCTTACAAACCTTTTGGAGGCTCTGCAAGAAGTTGAAAATATTTACTCTTCGTCTACAACAAACCCTGCTGAAACAACCTCTGAAAAATCAGCAAGTCAAACAGAAAAACAGGGACAAAATGGGCAAGCCAATCGATTTACACCAAATATTGACACCTATCGCATCAACCCACCAATTTATAATAACTACAACAACTATGCACGCGGATACAACAATGGCGCTGGGAATGGCTATTATGGCTACAATTCAAACAATTATAACCGCGCTTATGGTTACCGCCCTTATGGCGCAGGTTATGGCATGAATGGCTATGGCTATGGCATTTATGATGGCTACGGCTATAGAAATGAAGCCTTCAACCCTGGCAGAAACACCGACACCTATGCACCAATTGAGCGAAATGTTGACACCTACCGCAGTGGTAATCAAGGCGCCAACTACGCACCGCAAGTTCATCCTGTAAACCAGAATGAGAACATAAACGAAACCATAGAAAACAACGTAGTGAAAAAGGAAAATCAGACAAATTTTGAAAAACGAGAAAAGGCTTTCCAAAACCAAGTTGACAACCTTCCAAGAAGAAATGCAAACCGCAATTTTAGAAAACATTACAGCGAAAACGAAGATAACCTTGTGATAAATAATGGCGAAAGTGCCATGGTAACCTTGCAAAAATCAGAGAAAAATCCAAGCACGCAAGAGGCTCAAGAAAACAATTCAAAAACAACCTCAACTGAAACAAAAACTTTCAAATCAAACACAAAAGAGAATAAAAAAATAAAACAGCACAAGAAAATTAAAGAAAACAAACAAAGCACTGCTATAAACAAAAATAACAAAAACAAAGAAGGAAAAATTGCAAAAGAAATCACATCACCTACAAAAGAAGTGAGAGAAACCAGCCTTGTTATCAATATCAAAAAACCACCTAAAATGTTAAAAAAACAACTTAGCGCACCCAAAATTATTGACAACCAAAGCAAAGCAAGCGAAGGCTCAAAAGTGATATAGAAAAAGAGCAATTTCATGCTCTTTTTTTTGCTTTCTCAATTTAAAATTTTGCATACTAGCACAAGATATTGTTGTTATGCATGCATACTAGCCACATTATATCAGTTTTTTGCGTAAATTTTCCAAAATTTTATTTTCAAGTCGTGATACCTGCACCTGTGAAATTTTAAGTTCTTTGGCAATCTCAGATTGTGTTTTATCAAAATAAAAACGAAGCATCACAATCTTTTGCGCGCGCTTATCAAGATTGTGAATAAGCTCTTTCAAGGCTATGTGGTCAAACATTTCCTCTGCTTGACTTTCTCCTTCCACGCGGTCCATTACCAAAAGTCCATCTTCGCCATCTTCAAGTGGACTGTAAAGCGAAACAGGCATTCTTGCAGAGTCCATTGCAAGCACCACCTCTTGTTCTTCAACACCAAAATGCTTTGCAATTTCTTCAACTGTTGGACTTCGTTGATTGTCAGAAAAAAACTTGTCTACAAATTTGTTTATCTGCAAATTTAAACTTTTTAGCACTCTAGAAACTTTTATCGCCCCATCATCACGCATAAATCGTTTTATCTCACCTATCACCATAGGCACAACATAGGTGGAAAATTTGACATTATAGTCAACTTGAAAATTATTAAGAGCTTTCAAAAAACCTAGACATCCTATTTGATAGAGGTCATCATATTCAATCCCTTTATCTTTAAACCGCTTGATAACAGAGCGAATGAGCGGGGCGTTTTCCTTGAGTAGCACCTCTTTTGCATCTTGGTCACCTTGCTGAGCTTTCTCAACCAAGTTCAAAATCTGCGCATTATCAAGCATTGCTCACCTGCTCTTGCAAGCGATTTATGCGCTTATACATTCTCACGCAAACCCCTTTATCTTCATTCTGCTCAACATCAACTTCGTCCATGAAACTTTCCATCACCGCAAAACCCATTCCGCTTCGCTCTTCACTCGGCTTGGTGGTAAAAAATGGTTCGCGTGCTTTGGCAATATCTTTTATTCCAACACCTTTATCTGAAACTGTTATCTTTACAAGGTCACCCTCAATTTCACACCGCAAAGCAATCATTCCATGCCCTTTTGGATAAGCATGCACCACGCAATTTGTTACCGCTTCAGAGACTGCAGTTTTGATGTCATTTATCTCATCCAAACTTGGATTAAGTTGCAAACAAAATCCTGCAACACACACTCTGGCAAACCCCTCATTGACAGAAAGAGCACTGAAAGTCACTTCCATAAAATTACTTTTTTTCATATTCTCTCCTTTACACAATTTTTGGCATTATGTCATAAAGCCCAGTCATTTTGAAAATCTTTTCCGCCTGTTTTGACGGATTGCAAATATAGATAGGAATGTGCCTATCTTTCATTTTTTTGTATCGCCCAATTAAAACTCCAATACCAGTGCTGTCCATAAATTCCAGCTCTGAAAGGTCAATTATGATTTGATTAAAATCACCCCCTGCAAACACATTGTCAAGCGTTATACGAGTGTGAGTGGCAGAATGCTCATCAAGCTCGCCACACAAAAGCACATAGAGCGTGTTGTTATAAACTTTACTTTTTATTTGCATGCTTTCTCCTTTTGATAAATAAACAATAACATAATTTTGTTTGCAAAAAATCTACAGTTTTAGCGAAAATTGACATAAAAAAAAGAAAGCACATATTTAATGCTTTCTTCTGGTTTTGCCAGCTTAATGCCAGCGATTAAAATTTTTATAACAAAAATTCTTTTTGAGCTTTATAAGCTTGAATTTTACCCAAATTGTGCGGAATATGAAAGCGTTTTCCGTCTTTGACAAAATTGCTTCCAGTGTCGTAAAATTCAAAATCAACGCCATGACGCTTGCACTGCATGGCTAAATCTTTAACCCACTCAAATCGAAGTTCTCTTGCATTTTTATAGTTTTCACCGCCTACTGCAACATGGCTTATTTTGCCAGTTTGAAGATATTTTTCAATGTTTATTGCCTCAAGCATTGGGCTGACCACCAGACCTCGCCAATCAAGGTCAAGAGCAAGCAAAAGCGGAATGCGCTCATCTGCTCGCCTCTGATTTTCAACCGTCACATTTAAGTAAAAATTTTGATATCTCTCTTTAAAATTTTCTGGCAACAAAACTCGCTCAATTCTTTTCGTGATAACCTCAAATTTGACATCTTGCCTTTGCAAAATCATTTGCCAAACCTTATCACGATAAAGGTCTGCCTCTTCCAAGAAAAAGTCACTTGTAAGGCACACCATCACATGCGAGCCACTTTCAAGCTTATACGAACCATCTCGTTTTTTTCTTACCAGCAAATCAAAACCATTATTTAAATGAAAAACATTGCTATCAATTCCCCTTTGTTTATCAAAAGAGAACATATAACAATTTTGACATCCTTCACTCTTTTTGTGACAGCCATGCCACGGATTATACATAACTGATTTCATTAGATATAGTTTAAAAAATCCCCCACCAAAAGTCAATGGAAAATTTGTTTTATTCGTCATTATTTAACAAAAAAAAGCAAAACACAATCGTTTTGCTCCATTATAACCTTTATATTCTTTTACTCCTTTTGCTTAACAGAGTGTTAAAAATTTTCATTGTATTCTCCATCGTATTCTGGTTGTAGATAAGAAAAGTCGTGTCCTATACTGCTGCCTGTAGCGTTACAAACACATACCAACATAGCCCTTTTAACAGTATCGGCTTCCTTTTTCGACATACCTTTCGTTACTCGCTCCATAAGTCCATCTGCCCACTCAACAAATTCTTTCTTCTCTGTTTCAAGTTCAAGAGACTCCCCTGTTATATAATAAGTTTCGCCATTTTTCCATACAAGCGTTTTTCCATGATCAAAACCACGATCAACTCTATCACATCCACCATCTTCAAATGGAGAACGCAATATAAGTTTTCCGTTTTTAAAATCAGACTCTTTTAAAAAATACCATGCTCCAGCTATCTTAACACAAGCATAACCTTGTTGAAAAGGTTTTCTCGAATCTGTTGGAAGAATTGCGTCATATTCTCCGTAGCATTTGAAATCTTTCAAGCTAAGAATTGACCATTTTTCACCATTTTTAACTGCAACAGTGTCATCTCTATTGTAATTATTATATGTTAAAGTAGTGTATCCAGCAGTCTGAATTTCATCATAAAAATCGCCATATTTTTCGTGTGTTTTACTATTTCTAAAACCAAATTTCCCTTTATTGCTGCCAAACTTTTTTTGATAAATTTCCAAAGTCTCTGTCTTGTTTTTCATATTCCTCTCCCCCTCATTTATTACTTTTCAATTTTTTATTTTTGGTGGGCAGGGGTGGATTCGAACCACCGAAGACGAAGTC
>CALVUB010000025.1 GCA_944363385.1 uncultured Clostridia bacterium | reverse complement strand
GCACAACGCCAATTTAAATGTCAACAGTTTTTTCAAAAAAAATTAAAAAATTTTCAACTTTTTTTAGATTTTTTTTACTTTTTTTGTTTTTAACTCCAACACATTTCCGCGTGTTTGCTTTTTAAGCCATTTTAAAGCTATTTTTTGATATGATTATAGCAATTTTATAACATTTTAAAAGAAAAAATTTTTTGCAAAACTTGCCTCTTTTTTGTATTTGGCATCAATTTTTAACCCTTCACAGCGAGCTTTTTGTTACAGCACAAACAAAAAACCTGCATTTTGAAATGCGCTTTTAAAGCTTTTAACTTTTAAAGTTCATTTCTCTAAAGCAGGTTTTTATTTAACAATACATATTTTTAAGTTTTCGGATTTTAGCTGAAAGTGCAAGCACTTCTTTTAAAAGCAGTTCAAAACTTTCCTCACTTTGCTTCATGTGAGCCTCTATCTTCTTTCGGTTTTTGTCATCTGCGCTCTGATAAGCTTTTATAATCTCTTGCTTTTCTCTTTCAAGCAAGTTTAACTCTTCTTCTAATGCGTTCAACTGTTTTGTATATGACAGCAAAATCTCTTCAATGTTTTCCATAAACACCTCACTCATTTTGGGCTTGCGCTAAGCCTATAGCTTTTATATCTCCCCTAACCTTTTCAATTTCATTTTTTATGCTTGATGCGTAAAGTTTTGTGGTTTGGTCATAAGTTCTTATCATATATTGCGCTCCTTTTGCATCGCTGTAACCGAAATAGTCTCTATGTTGTGCAATTTGAGACCGTTCAGGAGCGCCATATTCTTTTTCAAGCTCTTCGCGCAAGTCGTTATAGCCTTGACCAGTTGTAACTTTCTTAACTTCAACTCCATTTCTGTTCATTGCGCTCATGATTGCGTCTGCAGATTCGGTAAGCGACTTCATCAAGCCTTCGGTAGAAAGCTGTTTGCCTTCTCTCAAGGCTTTTAGAATTTTTGTAGGTATTTCAATATTATCGTAGCAAACGGTTTTATTTTCAGGGTCATACCAAATGTATGCTTGAGCAAGAATTTGATATTCGCCAGTTGGCTGACCATTTTCGTCTTTGATTTCTTCTTCAAACACCAAAAAGCCAGCATTTGGATTGCGATAGCCATCATCGACACATGAGCCACCAGCGTCTCCAATCTTTTGACAGCAATTGGTAATGTCACCAAGAACAAAGCCGAGCGGGTCATCTTTTTCAAGCACCCTAAAGGAAATACCATTTTCTGCTTTTGCCCTATCCGCTTGAATTACATATTTATCTTTAAGTCCTTTTGCCACATTGTATATACCTTGCATTTCATCAAATTGGTCTTGCGAATAGCCATATCGACCAACCAACATAGCAAGTGCCTCGTTGCCTTTATCTATATTATTATATTTCACAATATCGCAATGCTCTGCAACGAACTCTGGAGACAAAAGGTCTCGCTTTGTGTTTCCAGTTACAACTTTGTTTGGGAATATGCTTTGAATTAGCGCAAAATTATTGTGAGCTTTACACAAATAATCTTGCTCATGATCATCAATATTAAACATCATAAAGTCAGGATTTTCATGATAATATCTCATGAAAAACTTAGCAAAATCAGGATTGTATGCCTCTTTAAGCACTAAACCAGAAAATCTTCTGTGAATTTCTTCACCGATATCTTGAGGGGATTTTTCTTTATCATGGCAACGAGCAACATGATTTTCGACATACTTAAAAGCTTCGTCTCTTTCAGCCTGTTTGTCGGAAAAACCACGAAGAGCGTAGTAAATTTTCATAAGGTCAACAAGAGAGTTGTATTTCTCTTGTCCATCCAATGTCCCCAAGCCTGTCTTCTTCACCAGTTCTGCCCAGCGCTTGTTGTTTTTGTGTAGATAATATTTATCAAATTGGTCTGGTGGAAAAACACTTAAAGTATAATTTGGTGGAATGAATTTGACCTCTCCTTGCTTTTTCCACTCAGTTGCTTGCATTAAATTTTTGATAAAATTTTTATTCGTCACATCAGAAAGCCCAACTTGAAAATAATCATTGTCTTTTTTTATGGTCATTTCTGAAGAGTCGGTCAAGGCAATTTTTAAATAATCTTCATACTTTGGCTCTTTCTGGTACGAAAAAACCACCTCGCCACTATTATTTATATAAGCATATTTAAAATTTGCATTCAAAAGTGCATTTATAGGATGTTTGACATTTTCAAAATTTTTAAAAATTAGACACAAATTTGGACAACCCTCAAACGCAGAACCTCCAATATCTGTCACACCTTCTGGAATAGTTATTGAAGTTAAACTTGAACAGTCTCTAAACGCAGCCGTTCCAATCTTTGTCACACCTTCTGGAATTGAATAGCTTGTCAGACCAGCAGGAGCAAACCCAATCAATTTATTATCAGAATCAAGCAGACATCTCTTATCAGGAGTTGTTTTATAGTTTGTATTACCTGGCTCTACATTAAATTCTTCTAAACTTGAACAGCCTCTAAACGCATGCATTCCAATCCATGTCACGCCTTCTGGAATGGTTATTGAGGTTAGGCTTGAACAACTATTAAACGCACTCTCTCCGATCTCTGTCACACTGTTTGGAATGGTTATTGAGGTTAAACTTGAACAGCCTCTAAACGCATTCCCTCCTATCTTTGTCACGCCTTCTGGAATGGTTATTGAGGTTAGGCTTGAACAACCTTCAAACGCATGCCTTCCAATCCCTGTCACGCTATCTGGAATGTTTATAGATGTTAAACTTTTACAACCTTTAAACGCACCCTCTCCAATCGCTGTCACACTGTTTGGAATAGTTATTGAGGTTAGGCTTGAACAACCTTCAAACGCAAACCATCCAATCGCTGTCACGCCTTCTGGAATAGTTATTGAGGTTAGGCTTGAACAACCGTCAAACGCATGCCTTCCAATCCCTGTCACGCCTTCTGGAATGGTTATTGAGGTTAGGCTTGAACAACTTTCAAATGCAAAATCTTCAATCTCTGTCACACTGTTTGGAATGATTATTGAGGTTAAACTTGAACAATGATTAAATGCATTCTTTCCAATCTTTGTCACACTGTTTGGAATGATTATTTCTGTTAAACTTTCACAATAACAGAATGCCCAATCTCCAATACTAATAACACTATTTGGAATAGTTATTGAGGTTAGGCTTGAACAACCCCAAAACGCACTCTTTTCAATCTCTGTCACACTGTCTGGAATGGTTATAGAAATTAAACTTGAATAACCATAAAACGCAGCATCTCCAATCTTTGTCACGTCTTTCCAAAATTCGTCTGGGTTTGACTTTAAAAGGTCAAGGTCTTTTGAGTCGACATATACTAAAACTCCGTCTTTTATATCCATTTTTAATTCCTTTATTTATAATATAAAATTAAAAACAAGCTGATAAATAAGTTCTTTAATCTTTTACTAGCCTATCCCTAGCCCTTTTATTTTGATTTTCCAACATTCTTATTTCTTCAGCAGTTGGAGGCATTTCCAAGCGCTCCATTTCTTTTTTATAAAAGTCAATTCCATCTTCAGAAAACCTGGCAATAGCAGTAAGGGCAAACATCCGCTCCCTTCTGTCTGCCTCAAAAGCAATATCGTGAGCTTCTTTCTCGTTGCCCTGATAAAGATGTTTGATGATTTTTAAAGCAAGCTCTGCGTCTTTACCTTTTCTCAAATCTTCCACACTGCTAGTAACATATTCAACCCAATCTCTTCTATCTTCAGGATAAATCACTGCCATACTGTCTTCAATTAATTGAGCAATCTTTTGCTGATTGGCATCATAGTCCGCTTTCTCAAATCCTGTCACAGTTTTATACACCTTGTCAGGCTCAGCATCAAGCAAAGAGTAAAATGTAAATTGCTCCCCTTTAAAATTGAAGTTGATATAAACATTATTTCCTTCACGACCTTGCTTTTGCAAATATTCTATCACTTCATCAATATCCCAAAAAGAGCTATCATCAAATTTGGCCGTATCTTTTATCTCTTCAATCTCTGCAATTTCTTCAAGCATCTCTTTTTTTGTTCTGCCAACCACTTTCATATAACAACTGGTTTCATCATCAAGGTATGAATAAAGCGGGTTGCCTTGAAACATAAAATATATATTTCTATTCTCATTTTTGGCATAATCTAAAAGTTCAATAGCCTGATCTAAGGTTGTTGTTGAAGTTATAGGCACATATTGCGCTGCCTTTTTGATTTCTTCTTCATTTAATTTTGTCGCCATAATATCCTCCTAGTTCCTATTATATAACAATCAGCCTCGTCTGTCAATAACTATTTTAAATCAACCCAAAGAACGTATTATAGATTTAAATATATTAATTTAAAATATATATACATAATATATACAAACTTTGACAAAAGATTGGATGAAAAAAGCAAATTTGATTGACAAAATGTGAAAAATCTTTTATACTTAGGTTGTAATTTTTGCGGTGACGGGCTTGGAAAACCCAGAGCGAAACGCTTGCCTTGCGAAAAGGTCTTAAATGAAGGTGCATCTTTTGCATAAATTAGGGTGGAACAGCGGTTGAAAAGTCGCCCCTAAACGAAAAATCGTTTGGGGCTTTTTTTATTGTCCCACAAAAAAAGGAGAAAAATATGAAAGAAATCAAAGCAACTATGGACAAAATTGTCGCTCTTTGCAAAAATCGTGGTTTTATCTTTCCAGGAAGTGAAATTTACGGCGGAATGGGCAACACTTGGGATTATGGCCCAGTCGGCGTAGAATTTAAAAACAACATCAAACGCACTTGGTGGAAAAGATTTGTGCAAGAAGAGCCAAACACCTACGGACTTGACGCTGCAATCTTGATGAACAGCAGAGTTTGGGAAGCAAGCGGACACACCACCTCTTTTTCTGATCCTCAGATGGATTGCAAAAAATGCAAAACAAGACACCGTGCTGACAATCTTATTGAAGCGCACTCAAAAGGCAAAGTCAATCCTGACAAGATGACCAATGAAGAGATGGAGGCATACATCAATGAGCATCATGTTTGCTGTCCAAAATGCGGAAACTTTGATTGGACACCAATAAGACAATTTAACCTTATGTTTGAAACTTCTCGAGGCGTGACTGAAGAAGGTCAAAACAAGATTTATCTTCGCCCAGAAACTGCTCAAGGTGAATTTGTCAACTTTTTGAATGTTCAGCGCTCATGCCGAGCAAAAGTGCCTTTCGGAATTGCCCAAATTGGAAAGGCTTTCAGAAATGAAATCACTCCAGGCAATTTCATTTTCAGAACGATTGAATTTGAACAAATGGAACATCAATGGTTCTGCAAAAATGGAGATGACGAAAAGTTTTACAACGAATTTAAGGAAAAGGCAATGAAATATGTGCTTGACCTTGGAATTGACAGCAGTCATTTGCGTTTCCACGACCATGACAAACTTGCCCACTACGCACGCGCTGCTTGCGACATCCAATATCTTTTCCCAATGGGCTGGAATGAACTTAACGGCATCCATAACCGAAGTGACTATGACCTGTCTCGCCACCAAGAATACAGCGGAAAAAGCATGCTCTATCTTGACCCATTCACAAACGAAAAATTTGTGCCAAATGTGATTGAATATTCTATCGGAGCTGACAGACTCACCCTTGCACTGCTCTGCGAGGCTTATGATGAAGAGACTTTGGAAAATGGCGAAACAAGAGTTGTTATGCATTTCCACCCTGCCATTGCTCCTTACAAAGTGGCAGTGCTTCCACTTCAGAAGAACTTGTCAGACAAGGCAAAAGAGGTCTACTCAATGCTGTCAAAAGAATTCATGTGTGACTATGACGATGCTGGCTCAATTGGAAAACGCTATCGCAGACAAGACGAAATCGGCACGCCTTTCTCTGTGACAGTCGACTTTGACACACTTGAGAATAACACGGTGACAATCAGAGACAGAGACACTATGCAGCAAATCAGAATGCCAATCGACAAAATTTGCGAGTATGTTGGCGAAAAAATCAAATTTAACTAAAATTTTGTGTTGACTAATCATATATTACATGATAAAATATTATCAGCAAAAGGAGTTTTATCATGAAAAATCGCAGAAAAATAGTAATAAAAGACTTAGCTGATGAAAAAACAAAAGCCTTTGTGAATGCTTTTAACAAGAAACAACTCAGCAACAATTTAGTTATGACAGAAGCCCAAGCTCGAGCATTAAAAGAACTTGACAAAAAGCCACCAGAAACACTTATTGAAATGTAAAAAAATCCACAAACTTGTGGATTTTTTATTTTTATCAAAAAAAGACTGCTTTTGCAGTCTTTTTTTTCTACTTTTTCTTAGTCTTTACATATCAACGCCAAAATATAAATCGTTAAGGTCACGCAAACTTTGCTTAAGCTCTTCCCTCTTTTTATTCAGCTTTTCCATCGTCATCATCCTTTAAAAATAGCTCGTTTAAATGTTCTTTTAGTGCATTTTTTCGTGCTTTTTTTGCTACCTTATCATCTCCCCCATAATTATACAATTTTTGTTTACGCAATGCTTGCTTATACAATGCTTGCTTATAGCATATGATTTTGTTTATAGCCTCCATCATTTTCGCAAGTGAATCAGTTGTATCTTTACTACCATCAAATTTCTTAATCTCCTCGTTAAAATGTTTATACACCACTCCTTTGAGTTTTTTTACAAAACTTTTAGAGAAGAAAAATGCTGGAATAGCGGGTATCCTGAGCATAGTATCATCATTTTCAATACTTTCAATATAATCATCTTCTGTCAATATCTGGTCACTTCCAGGCACTTTCTCAAAGTATCGATTTATTTGATATCTATGACCATCTTTTTCTACTACAGCAAAACCTCCATTGAAATCCCATACTGTATCATATTCTCCATAATGATTGAAGTCTTTGTCAACAAAATAGCAAGTGTAACCTCGTCTCACTCTAGCAAAACCCTCGCTGAAACCACGTGCAACATCATAGCCTTGGCCATGCAATTTGAAATCTTTACTGTCAACAAAAAAATATTCGTAGCCTTTTCTTACAACAGCAAAACCTTCGCTGAAGTCATTAGCATCATCATAAACTTCACCATGTGGATTGAAGTCTTTGTCTACGAAATACCATTTGCCACCTTTCTTCACCGCAGCAAAACCTTCATGGAAGTTATATGCATAATCATAACCTTCACCATAAATTTTGCCGTCAGAGCCTTTGAAATAATATTTTCTTTTTTCGCCAAATCCTCTCTCTACAACATCAAATTCCATTTTCTTCTCCTTGTGGAAAGTTTTGTGGAAAACTTTTCCCTTGCAATCAATGATACTTCCTATTATACACCCCACCGCAATTTTGTCAAGACTTAATCCAAAATTAGTTACAAAAACTTTTTAAAGTGCTTTTTGAAAACCACTTTTGTGGATAATTTTTTGTGTTATTGAAACAAAAAAATCATAGCTTTTTGATAGCTATGATTGATTTTTTTAATCTCGACGACTCATTAAGAAAAGAGACAAAAACCTTAAGAAATAGACAAGTGAAACAAGCATTGAAGCAACATAGGTCATTGCAGCAGCGCTAAGCATGTTTGACATGGCTTTTTGTTCTTCCTCGTCACTAATCATGGTGCTGAGCATTTTTTTTGCACGATTTGATGCGTCAACTTCAACTGAAAGAGTCACAAGATTGATAAAAAGAGAAAGCGCATAAACCAAAACCAAAACAAAAAGCATGATTGTTCCAGCGTAACCAATAAAGATTGACAAAAGAATGCTTACAAGCAAAAAAGGCATCAAAATAGCAGAAACGAAAGAGGAAACCTTGATTGCAAATTGACGAATTTTGAGTGGCGCATATTCTTCTTGGTCTTGAAGAGCGTGACCAAATTCATGCGCAATAATGGCAAGCGAGGCAACAGAGTTTGAGTTTAGGTTGGCTGAGGAAATGTTAAGACTTTTGTCTTTGGAGTTGTAGTGGTCGCTAAGCGTTCCTCCAACCGCATTGACAGTCAAACTAAGCCCCGCCATTTGACAAAGTTTTTCTGCAAACTCTCTGCCACTAAGATTTAAAGAACAAACCATTTTGCTGTATTTATTATAGCTTGAATAAACTTTTGACTGCGAGGTCACTGCAACAATGATAACCACAAAAATCAAAAAGCCAGATATAACATAAAGCCATTCAGTCCAGTCCATAAAGTCTCCTTAATCAAAAAGTTTGTTTTTTCTTGTCATAAAAGTCCATGCAAGAAGGGTTCTGAAAAAGTCTGCCCAATAGGAAAGTCTTGCATCATTCAAAAATTTTCTGCAAAGCTCCACCTGCTCAGCTGGCAACACTTCTTTCAAAAAATCTAACGCAAACCGAGAGGCCTCTTTTTCAATCGCAATCATTCTAAGTTTTATAAAAAGAGCAAGAATTAAAATCAAAGCGCAACCAACTAACAAGCCTACTCCTGGATAGAAAAGTTGACCGCCAATCACCATAAGCACAATACCAGCGATGAAAAGTGGCATTAGGAAAACTCCTAAAATTTTGCCAAGTCTTCTCAAAAAATTGAGTTTTTTAAGCTTTTTGCCCTTTTTATCTTGCAAAGCATGCCCCATTTCGTGCGAAATAATTGCAAAAGAGGCAAGGCTGTGTGAGCCTTGAGTTGCACCAGAAAGAAAAAGCGTTTTTTTGCTATAGGCATCTCCAGCAATATTTGAGATTGTTTTGACAACAATTTCGCCGTCAAAATATTTTGCGTTTAAAAAAGCTAAATATTCAAGTGGGCTGAGTTCGACACCTGCATTTATTGAGTTCATTTGTTTATAGCTGTCCATAAACTTTTCGCCAGCAAAATTTGCCACTGCCAAAAAGAAACAAAGCATCAAAAGAAAAGCTACCACACAAATAATTATAATAATTGAAAAATCCATAGATATATTTTACTATTTTTTTGCCATTTTGCAAAATGATTTTTAAGTTTCAAGCAAAATTGTTGAACCTTTTTTTATGCTTGTGCCTGCTGGGGGAAGTTGTCGTAACACCACTCCGCCATCGCCATCAATTTCACATTCAAGCCCGATTTTTTTAAGTTCTATAAGTGCATCAGTAAGGCTTTTGCCTTCAAGCTTTGGCATAACAACCTCTTCAACTACAACGGTTGGGTCTTGTTTTTCTTCATCGAGATATTCAAAAAGTTGCTCAAAAACAAGTTTGCCATATGGCGCTGCCACAAGTGAACCATAATACACACCCGCTCCTGGCTCGTCAACCAAAATAAGAAGAGCATATTTTGGATTGTCTGCTGGATATGTTCCTATAAATGAAGAAATATATTTCCCTTGGTCGATACCGCCCGTCTCTTTATATTTCTGAGCCGTTCCTGTCTTGCCTCCAACATTATATCCCTCAACAAAGCTATATTTGCCCGTCTTGTTTTCGGCATATTCAAGAAGGCTGTTGACAAGAGTGGTTGTGTTTTCAGACAAAAGTGACTGACCTGGGTTTGCGCTGTCGTTATAG
>CALVUB010000024.1 GCA_944363385.1 uncultured Clostridia bacterium | reverse complement strand
ACTGACAAATCAAATGTATCAAAATTTATATTGCCAGAAATAGAAAAAATATTGTTGGCAAAGAAGTTTAAAATTATATTGATAACTCCACTTGAAAGATTGACGCCAAGCAATTGCTCGACAGCCGAGACAAGCTGGTCAGTTTGCGACAAGTCAAACTTTAAATAGATGTTTTTAAAATCAAAATATATCTGCCCCTCTTGCAGAATAAGCCGTGCGTCATTGCTGTCAATATTTATTCTTATGGTAAAACTTCCTTCATTTTTATTTGAAGAGATTATCACAGGATAATTTTTATTTTCAACTGAAATCTGACCACTTAAACCTAGAGAAGTTTGGTTTAGCAAGTTGTCTCCTGCTTGCAATATCTCAAAAATATAGTCTAGATTTATATATTCTTCAGTTGAAATTGTTGGAATTAAAACACTTTCAGGATAATTAAATATTGCATTGACAGAAAATGTGGTTTCTTCAAGCGAATCTGAAGGGAGGGAAATTGACAGTGGACGATATGCTTTGTCGGTTATTATTTGCATAGAACCGACCACTGGAAGAGAAATGTCTAAAATATTTTGATTTTCAAGCTGTGTTTCTTCAAGATTTGACAACATTGATAGAATGGTGTTAAGTTCGAGCGAAGAAATGTCGATACCCATAGAAGTTAAATCAAAATTTAAAATTGACAAAATTTGTCCGATTGAAGAAATCAGGTTGTTGCTTGAAATTTGAAATTTGTTATTAAATAGACTTGCATAGATTGTGGAATTTTGATAAATAAATTCCGCGCTTGTCATTTGGTTATTTAAAGTCAAATCTATTTCTGCACTCACGGTTACATTTTGCATATTTGAAGCCGAAAGCGAAATTTCAGCAGAAGCATTTAAACTTTCACTTTGCAAGGCAAAAGATATGTCTGCCTCAATTGCGGGAGTGCTTGAAATTTTTTCAATTATGTTTGTGATCTGCTTAGGCACAGAAGCTTCAGTGTTTTTATCTTGAGAAGGAGCTGAAAGCAAGATGACTCCGTAGGCGGAGGCAATAGAAATAATTAAATACATCAAAGTATAAGAAATGTATCTTAAAGTTCGTTTCATTTTGCCTCCTTTTTGTTAAGATTTATTTATATCAAATTTCAATTACCACTTCGCTGTCAAAGTCAAAAGTTGAAGTTAATGTTCCCGTGCAGGAATTTCTCATGCCGTAAGCCACTATTGAATATTTTTCAAGAACCTCTATTGAAACAAAATTCCAATTGCTGTCTATTGTGATTGTTTGCTGAATAGAAGTAAACTCTGGATATGAAGACAGACTGCTAGTATATTTTATTTGTTCAATATAGTTGAGAGCGCTATAAATTGGGTCTAATTCAATTGTAAAGCTATAAAGTGTTTGGCCATCTTCAGTTTCAAAGATGTTTACTTCGTCATTGTCGTTAAGCACTGTTCGATTTGAAATAATATAATTTTGGCAACTACTTGGCAGTCCACCAGAAAGGTCTTTATATTGCTGGGTTGTGTAGGTGTTACTTTGACCATTCCAAGTGGCACTATTTTGAGTAATGTCTGTTCCTTTAGCTATGGTTACAGAATTGCTGTTATAGGCCATTTGTGCGCGCTCAGCAACATTCATAAACCCAGTGCTGATGGTGATAGACTGATAGGTTTTGCCGTCAAACTTTTTCTCGGCAAAAATGGTTTGAGTGGCAATGGTGGCAATTTTTCCAGTTGCAGTAAGCGTGTATTTAGTTGCCTTTGCAAAGTTGTAAAGGGCAAGCTGATAGTTTTCTGAAAGCGTCAAATCGCTTGGTAAGGTTGCACCATTTTGAATTTTTTTAAGTGCCAAATTTTGTGTATCAATTGCGCTTTGCTCATAAACAGAGCGCTCAAGAATGGCACTTTCCCAGTTGATGTTTGAAGATAACACATTTTTGTAATACCATGTGCCAAGACCAACTCCAGTAAGCACTCCACACAGCAAAAGCACACAAAAATTGACTAGTCTTTTCTTCCAAGTAAGGTTTGCCTTTCGTTGTTGTTCGCGATATTGAATTTCTCGCGATTTCAAAACATGGCGCTCCTGTTTTGTCAGTTGAACATTACTTTTTTTTGCAGCTGACTTTCTTTTTTTTGCAGTTGTGAACTGTTTGGCAATTTGTTTGCTGGCTTTTGAGGTTTTCCCTGCTTTAAAAATTTCGCCACCTTTCCAAATGGTTTTCAAAATTTTTGAAGCCACCAAATGAAGAAGTGAAGTTTTTTGCTTTTTAGTGTTTGATTCTGAAAGTTTTTGGTCTTGCTGATTTTCTGCTTCTTTTTTTTGAGAAGATGAAAGCAATCCCTCATCAATGGCAACAGTTATAAAAGTTTTTTGTTTTATAAAGCCAACAACTTTTTTCTTTTCTTGCTTATCGAAAAACATAGCATCACTTGATGCATCAGTCCGATTATTCAGCTTTTTATCTTCGCCGTGCGAGGCAGTTTTCAATTCTGACATTCACCACTCTCTAATATTGCCTAAAAACAGGGTGGATGTTTTGTTTTTAGACAGTTGTATATTTTTACATATCTTGCGATACAAATTGAATTTAAAATTGAAGAGACTTTCATCTCTTTGATAAGTATAATATAAAAATAATCTTATGTCAATAATAAAATCAAAAATTTTCGCCTAAAACTGACAAAATTCACATGATAAAAGTAAAATATTTTGTATAAATATGCAAAATTTAGTTGATTTATGCAGAAATTTGTTGTATAATGATACCACTTAGCAAAAGAAAATGTTAGAAGGAAGTGATTTTATGGGGCAAGATAGAGTTGTAGATTTTATTAAATTTTTCAAGAATAACTATGCTATAAATTATTATGAAGGAGAGGATCTTAACAAGGAAGATAAGCTTTTTTTATTGGGTGCTCTTTCAAGTTTTAGCGGTCAAGAGGGGAAGACTGAAGAAGATTGTTTAAATGCTATAAAGTCGCAAAATAAGTATAAAGATTATTTTAACATAACAAAAAATATTGAAATACCAAACCTCAATTCACTTCTTGCAGAAGCAATTGAAAGTTTTATTGAAAGTGATGTTGAAGGCAGGGGTGGAATTGAATATTCTGACAAAAAACAAGCGCTTTCAGCAGATGGCGAACTTTTCAATGAAGAGGTAATCAAGGCACTTTGTAAAAGCAAGGGGCTTAATATAGCTGATGTCAAAAAACGTCTTGCTCCACAACTTGACAAATATTTAGGAGAGAAGATGGAATATTTTAAAATTGCAGTGAAGAATATGTATGGACTTTATAGTTATTTGGTTGCTGAAAAATAATTAAAAAAATACTGAAAAATGCTTGACATTTGGTAAAAGTTTTTATAAAATAATAAGCGTCTTAAACAATAAGGCGTTTTTTGTCTGTATTAGCCCCACAGCCATTAAATGTGCCAATTGAAGACAAAAATTTTGGAGGAAATATAAATGAAAACTTTTATGGCAAAACCAGCGGACGTTGAAAGAAAATGGTTCGTTGTTGACGCAACAGGAATCCCTCTTGGAAGAGTGGCTTCACAAGTTGCTGATATTTTAACAGGAAAAAACAAGCCATCATACACTCCACACATCGATAATGGCGATTTTGTTATTGTTTTAAACTCTGACAAAATCGTGCTCACTGGCAAAAAAGCTGTGGACAAAAAACTTAGATGGCATACAGGTTATGTTGGTGGACTTAAAGAAGTTGATTATGGAACGCTTATGGAAAAAAATTCACCAAGAGCAGTTGAAAAGGCAGTCAAAGGCATGCTTCCAAAAACATCTCTTGGAAGAAAACAAATCACAAGACTTCATGTTTACAAAACTGAAGAACACAACCACCAAGCACAAAAACCAGAAAAGGTTGAGTTAAAAGGAGCTAGAGTCTAATGGCAGAGAAGAAAACAAACAAAAACAGTCAAATCATTGCGACTGGCAGAAGAAAAAAATCAATCGCTAGAGTAAGACTTTTCCCAGGAACAGGCAAATGCACTGTTAACGGAAGAGAAATGGGGGAATATCTTCAAAGAGATACTCTTCTTTTGGTGGCTCGTCAACCATTTGAAATCACAGAAACTGGTGACAAATATGACGCTATCATTCGCGTTGTTGGTGGCGGAATTTCAGGACAAGCTGGCGCTATCTGTCACGGACTTGCAAGAGCTTTGGTAAAAGCAAACGAAACATTTAAGAAAGAGCTTAAAGACGCTGGACTTCTTACTCGTGACCCAAGAATGAAAGAAAGAAAGAAATATGGTCTGAAAAAAGCAAGAAAAGCGCCACAATTTTCAAAGAGATAATCAAAATCAGCAGGAAAAATCCTGCTTTTTTGTTAAATTGTGTAAATTATTTGTAAAAAGTTAAAAAAATTGTTATAATATAGTAGATTGTGCAGGAAACTGCTAAAAAAATTACGCCGTAATTTTTTTTTGGGTTTTGCCTTCCAGCAAAACCACGCGCTCGGCGCGCGTTGCAGTTTCCCGCTTTTAAGGAGAGTGACTATGCAAATTACCTCAAGAAAATTTGGCGATTTTATTTATTTTCTTTTTGCACTTTTATTGGTTTGCACGTCACTCAATATTGGCTTAAATATCGGGGGGGGGACGACCGACCTTTCTGAAAATTCAATAGCCGAGGCTCCCACCAACACAACCTACTGGATTGACGACACAACTCAAACCGCACTCGGCGTTGATTTTGATAATTATTCTTTAACAAAGGACACCTCAGCCAGCACTACTACATACCTTATCCAGTCAGAAACCGACCTGGCTTTTTTAAGTTGGACAATATATACTGGCAATGCTTACAATAACCATGTATCTAGCAGTTATTATTACTCAGACATATATTTCAAACAAACCAAAAACCTTGATCTTTCAGCATACTATTGGCAACCAATAGGGATATATTACACACGCACTGGAACACTTAGGCAACGCTATTTTTCAGGTAACTATGATGGTGATGGCTATACTGTTTCAGGTGTATTCACTCCAGCAGGCTCTAGCAATGGTTATTCTTATCAAGGTTTATTTGGTCGTGTTTATGGCAGAAACTGGACACTGCTGCAGGCAAGCATTTCAAATCTTGGAGTGATTGACTCTTTTGTGCAGGGGCGTTCTTGTGTTGGTGGAGTTGTGGGGGATGCTTCTTATGCAGCAATAAGCAATGTATATAACACAGGTTCAGTTAGTGGAACAGGAAATTATGTAGGTGGAGTTGTGGGGGATGCTAATGCAACTGTAACCAATGCATATAACACAGGCTCAGTTAGTGGAACAGGAGATTATGTTGGCGGAGTTGTGGGGCATGCTTCGTCTTCTAGTGCAACTGTAAGCAATGCATATAACACAGGCTCAGTTAGTGGTTCTTCTAATGTTGGCGGGGGTGTGGGGTATGTTTATCGTGCAACTGTAAGCAATGTATATAACACAGGCTCAGTTAGTGGAGATTCTCAGGTTGGCGGAGTTGTGGGGTATGCTTCTTCTAGGTCGACTGTAAGCAATGTATATAACACAGGCTCAGTTAGTGGAAGTTCTTCTCGTGTTGGCGGAGTTGTGGGAGATGCTGGTTCTAATACAACTGTAACCAATGCATATTATGGTGGAGCTTGCCAGCTTCCAGTTGGCATTGGCTCAGGGGAAGGTTCAGCAACAAAAATTGACACGTCAGTTGAGCAGTGGGCAAAAAATGAAGCGTGGTATCTTAACTCTGCCAATTGGGATAGTTCTTATCCATGGAACTTTGAAACTGTGTGGAATATTTCTGTAGTTTTTAACGGTGGCTATCCTTGTTTTGATGCTTTTTGGATTGATGCTTCTGTACAGAAAAAATTAGGTGTCGACTTTACCAACTACACACTTTCAAGCAGTGAAACAGAAACCGACACATACCTTATTCAGTCAGAAACCGACCTTGCTTTTCTTTCTTGGACGATATATACTGGCAATGCTTACAATAACCATGTATCTGGCAATTATTATTACTCAGATGTATGTTTCAAACAAACCAAAAATCTCGAACTTTCGGCATACTATTGGCAACCAATAGGGATATATTACACTCGCTCTGGAACAACTGCATACCGCTTTTTTTCAGGCAACTATGATGGTGATGGCTATACTGTTTCAGGTGTATTCACTCCAGCAGGCTCAGGCAATGGTTATGTTTATCAAGGTCTATTTGGTCATATTTATGGCAGAAGCTCGACACAGCGGGCAAGCATTTCAAATCTTGGAGTGATTGACTCTTTTGTGCAGGGCTATTCTTGTGTTGGTGGAATTGTGGGGCGTGCTTATAATGCAACGATAACCAAGTGCTATAACACTGGTTTTGTCAAAGGACCAGAAGCTAGTGTAGGCGGAGTTGCGGGGGCTGCTGACAATTCAACCATAACCAACTGCTATAACACTGGCACTGTCAGCGGAACAAGCATGGATGTTGGTGGAGTTGTGGGGATTATAGATAGCGGTTCAATCATCAACTGCTTTAACGCTGGTTCTGTTAGTGGTGGTGATTTTCGTCTTGGTGGCGTTGTGGGGTATGCTCAAAGCAGCTCAACCATAACCAACTGCTATAACACTGGTTCTGTTAGTGGAACAGGCAATTATGTTGGCGGAGTTGCGGGGTATATTTCAAGTTCTGCCACAATTTCTGATTGTGGTGTAGAATGTGCGGTTATCACTGGCACAAGCAATGTGGGCATCTTTGTTGGGCGAAATGCAAGTTCAAGTGCCACAGTTGAAAACTGCTATGCCATTGTTGATGAGGCGCTGTCGCCTTATGTGACTAATAGCGGAACATTTACAAACTGCTTGTGGATTGCTGGCGGGGTGAAATATCGTTATGGCACAGACTTTTCTGCCTTTGCCTGGCCAAATGCTGACAGCTGTCCAATTCCAAAAGGTTTGTCTTGGATGGGGCAGTTCTGGACGGGCGACATTACAGCCGAGATTATGGCAAGCTCTGAGTGGACCGAGTGGGTGGCATAATTTAAAAAATCAACGAGAATATTAAAATTTTATATGTCAAATAGTTTTTAAAATTTCGTTTTTATGCTATAATAATTTTATGAAGACAAAATTTGATATAGTTATTATTGGCGGTGGGCCAGCTGGCATTTCGGCTGGTATTTATGCCTCTCGTGCTGGGCGCAAAGTTTTGATTGTTGAAAAATTTGCTTTGGGCGGTCAGCTAAATTTGATTGGGCAAATTGAAAACTATGCGGGTTTTTCCTCAATCGATGGGTTTTCTTTGGCTGGTCATTTTGCCGAGCATGCAAAATTGGCAGGCTGTCAAACCGAAAGCGATGAGATTGTTTCAATCGAAAAAACTGCATTTGGGTTCTCCTTAACTGGAACAAACGGCGTTTATAAAGCAAAAGCTGTCATCTTGGCGCAAGGCTGTCATCCAAGACTTCTAAAAATTGAAGGCGAAGAGCAGTTTAAGGGCAGAGGTGTAAGCTATTGTGCTTTATGTGACGGCAATTTCTTCAAAGGCAAGGCGGTGGCGGTGGTTGGCTCTGGCGACTCAGCTTTCTCAGACGCCATCTATCTAGCTAGCATTTGTAAAAGGGTTTATTTGCTTACCAAAGAGGTTTTGAAACTGCATAATTATTCAGAAGACGAGCTTTCAGATAAGAAAAATGTTACAATTTTGAAAGGCGCACTTTCTAAGAGAATTTTGGGGCAAGATAAGGTGGAAGGACTTGAATATCAAATGGCTGGAAAAACTAATAAACTTGCAGTCGATGGTGTTTTTGTTGCCATCGGTCGCATTCCTGACACCGAAATGCTTAAAGGGTTGCTTGAACTTGACCCAAGTGGTTATGTGCTTGCGGATGAAAACATGCAAACTTCACTTGAAGGAATTTTTGTTTGCGGTGATGTGCGCAAGGGCAGTCTCAGACAAATTGCAACCGCTGTTGGCGATGGTGCAATTGCTGGCACAAACGCAAGCAAATATGTGCTTAAATCAAACGCCAAAAGAAAGACAAAATAATATTTAAGGGATTATAAAAAAGAAGCTTTAATTTTTCAGCTTCTTTTTGTTTTTGGTTTTTTCCAAGCTTACATGCACACGATAACGCCTCTTTCAAGGGCATAATAAGAGCATAAGCCTTTTGTTGCCAAAATTCTGATTTCTTTAAAGTTATATTTCTTTTCAACTTCAGATTTTATCATTGCCACTTCTTCTTCAGCATAGCAATGTGAAATGATAAGACACCTATCTTTGATATCTTTGATTTTTTCACCTATCATTTGAACCATTTTCATAATGGCATTTTTTATTCCCATAGTCTTTTTTGCAATCTTGATTTCGCCGTTTTCAGCCACGCAGATAGGGCGAATGACAAGGGTTGATGCAATTAAACCAGCAATCTTGCTCATCCGACCATTATTGACAAGGTTATCAAATTTTTGAAGAATAAAAAACAATTCTTTTTCATCGCGGAAGGCTTCAATTTCCTTGCAAATTGTTTGAAAGTCTTTACCTTCTTTGATAAGCTTGACCAGTTTATCAACAAGCAAAATTTCTGTTCCTGAAACCGCTTTTGAGTCAATGATAAAAACATTGTTTGATTTTTCATATGAATTTTTTGCAACCACAGCAGAGTTGTAACAACCAGAAAGTTTTGAAGTGATTGTAACAACAAAATTATATTCAGCTTTGTCAAAAAGGTCTAAAAAACTTTGTGGGGCAGGGCAGGCACTGGAAGATTTTTTTGCCTTTTTCATTTCTTCAAGCATTTCTTTGCAGTCAATGTTGTCATCATCAACAAATTCTTTGTCTCCAACATTGATGATGAGCGGAACAACGGCAAAACCGATGTCTTTGTCATTTATATAGTCATTTTTGAGTTCGCTACAGCTGTCAGTTATAATTTGAAATTTCATTTTAACTCCTTAATATATCACAAGCGCACTGAAATTGGCGCTAAAGTATTTATACATTAAAATTATAATACAATACTCTAAAAAATCAAAACAAATTACCAACAAAACAAAATTCTTTTTTTCTTTTCGACAGATTTTGACTATTCTTGAGGGTGCTTGCTTGAATTTATAAACTTAGACATGTTTGAAGCAAGTTCTATTTTGCCATAGCGCCTGTTTATTTCTTCAGCAACCTTTGAAAAGTCCTTTTTGCCGTCAAAAAAGGAAAGTTGAAGGGCATTTGCGCTTGTCAAAGTCGAAGCGCGCAGACGAATTGCACGCACAGGAAAGTCATAACTCCAAATTTTGTCAGCAATTTCCATGCCGTATGTGGCAAGTTCTTTGACCGAGTTTGTAGGCTTAACCTTCATGCTTTTATGCACCTTTTCAAGTTTGCTAGTCTTGATTGTGAGAGACACCGTTCCAGCGACAACTTTGTGTTTGATAAGTCTTGCAGAAACTTTTTCAGCCAAAAAATAAACCACTTTTTCAAGGTCTTTTCGCTTTATTATGTCTTCAATAGTTGTTGTTCCATTGCCAACACTTTTTGGCGGTGGAAGAGAGTAAT
>CALVUB010000023.1 GCA_944363385.1 uncultured Clostridia bacterium | reverse complement strand
TTTCTTGCGCTGTCAGGCGAAGTCTGAACAATCACATATTGAGAGGTTTAAGTCAAAGAGCCAATTTCAAAATATATGCCTTCATCATCAATTCCGTCAATAGTCACCTCTTCAACTCGGTCAGCATTGATAAGTGTGAAACTTAAAACTGCTTGATATGGCGAGGTTGAACCTGTGAGCCCAGCCAAGTTAAGAGAGGCATCTTCGCTTGTTAAGTGATAATCAAGATAAAGTATTTGAGGGCTGTTTTGCACTCCATTTGTAGAGAGCGCGTAAATTGTAAATTCGATATAGGTTGCTTGAGGATTTACATTTAAAATTTGATAATATGCATCTACAGGAGACTTGTTTGCTTCATATCCATTCCAAACAACTTGATGAGTGTATGGGTCAAACCTTCCTGTATATGTCTCTTTACCAAAAACAGTTCTAAACTCAAAGTTGTCGCTATCTCTGTAAGTGATGTCGCTTGAAGAATATGAAACTCTGATTGTTTTTTTAATCTCGCCACCAGTTTCTCCCACAGAATCACTTGCATAAAGAGAGAAATTTCTGTCGCTTGAAGGTGTGATTGCAAAACTTTCAACTGCACTATAAGAGTGAACAAGCACAATTCTTTTAAAAGTTGCATCTCCTCCACCTATTCCAATACCTTCGTAAGTGAAAACAATGTATGTATAGCCCGCCTTTTTTGTTCTGATCGCGTCATTTGCAAAACTATCAAAGGCCACAATTGCACTTGCTGTGTTTTGCTCCTCCGCTCTCTCAATGATAGTGTTTAAGTTTTCTTCTAAATCTCCATTATTATTGGCAAACAAAGACAGGTATTCCTCAAGAGAGATTTCGCCTTCAACATAATCGTAAACACCCACAGAAACAGACGCTTCAGCCATATTTCCGTTTGAACTTTTATTAAAGCTGTGCATAAGTGGTGTTGTTGTTCCATTTTTAAGCATCAAAATGCCAGCTGAAAGTGAGCCGTTTAAGTTTACAGCTCCATTTTCAACGATATAATTTCTGTTGTCGTTTAAAACAATTGAAGCAGATGTATTATTTGCCGTCACAGAAGCATCTGTAAGTGGGAAATAAATGTTTAAAGTGATTGGCTGACTTTGCATGCCGTTTTCATGAACAATAGTAAAGGAGCTTGAGCTGTTTGTAAGCCCAACATAGTTTTCTTTTAAAGTTACATCAACAACAAATCTCACATTTTCACCATCATTACTTAGTGAAACAAATTTTGGCTCGCTTATATCAACATATTGACTGTTTGAACTTATTGAAAGCCCATCAACAGTGGTCTGACCATGCAAAATAAAGTAGAACGGCGTGGAAACAGCAGTTGTGCTATTAAGAATTATTTCTGAAACAGTTTCTCCTGTCTCGTCAGAACCAGAAATAGAAATTTCATTGGAAGTTTGAACAATTTTGGCATTTATCACGGCTTTTGTTGCACGAGAATTGTCAACTGAACTAAATGTGAGAGTTATGCCCTCTTTAGAGGTTAAATTGTTAGCTTCAAAATATTCTGGGTTTGCTTTTAGATAAAGGCTATGCTCAAAGGTCTTTGAAGAGGTGCTTGATATTTCTTCAGAAATCCATTGCTCATCTTGAAGCGTAAAACTGATTGGCATATAAACGCCATTTGAGCGATAAAAGGCTTGAACTGGAATAACCTCACTTTCATCAAAAGCTTGCACAGTTATGATGTAATTTCCGCTAGCAGGCTGATTGTCTTCAGCCCACAAAACGGTGTCTGGGGTGAGCGAAACTTTAAAAAGCTGACCATAACCTGAATTTAAATAGTTTGAATACTGAGAGTAAAGCGTTTGAGTGTTAAGTGTGGCATCAGCACTGTTTTTATAAACCGAAATCTTTTTGATTTTTTCAGCTGCCTCAACTGTTATTCTGCCATATTCTTCTCCAACATCAGCAAAAGCAGAAGAAATGTCAACGCTGTAGTCATAATCAGAGTAACCCACTTTGAAAGATACATAAAAGTTTTGATTTACCGAAGTGTTTGATTTTGCAAAAACTCGATAGATATATCCATTTGATGTCTTGCTGTCACTTACCACCTTCAAAAGGTCGGTTTGGATGCCATAAACATCGGTAACCATTGGAATAAGCTCAAAACCTTCTGCAAGAGTTGTTTCAACCATTATGTAAGCCGCATTTTCAAATGGTCTGTCAGTTTCAGAACCTAAATATTGCGAAATGTTGGGCGTGATTTCAACAGAGACCTCGCCTAAGGCTGTGCCCTCTGTGGTGGTTGTAAAGTCAAAGCCCGAAGTTTCATAAATTGATGCACCTATTCGAATATTTGAAACATTGATTTGGTCAATACAAGGCAAAGTCACGGTGGTAAATACATCAGAATTATTTGCTGAGGTGGCTCTTAAAACAATCTCGTCACCAGCAAAAGTGTCTGGCACAAAAATTTGATTGCCTGAAATGATTGCGCCATCATATTCAGTTGTGCCGTTTGCCTCAAAAGTCCAATTCACATTTTTTCTTGTGCTTGTTGATGGAGTAAAAGAAAGAAGTTTGTCCTGCTCAAGCATTTGAAATGTTCCATTTTTAACTAGATATCTTGAACTTTTACCTCCTACTTCAATTTCTTCAGTTTTTTCAGCCATAGAGGTCACTTCATTATAAACCTCAATGCTAACCGTCTTTTTTACACTTCCTTGTTTTGTCATAACAACAAGTTCAGTGTTACCTTCATTGTGGGCGGTTATTGTTATCACATTTTGACCTTCACTATTTTGAGATAAGGTGGCAGAAGCAATATCATCATCATAAACAAAATCTAAAGACACAGACTGGTCGTCTGTTCCTGTTATATCCACAGTGATAGCTGTAGACCTGTCAACCTCCTCTCCATTAAGCTGAAGCGAAACGCTTTGCGTTGAAAGGTTAAGCTCTATTTTTGTTGGACCGCACGCATAAAGAATGGATGCACCAAGCATCATAAACAAACCTAAGAATGCAACAATAAATTTTTTCATTCTGCCTCCTTGTTTAATATTTGTAATTTGAAAAATATTAAACACAAAATTGCTCGACAAAAGAGGTCTTCTGTCGACCTTTATAAAAAGTATACTTTTTATGTCTAAATTTGTCAAATAAATTTTGAAATTATTAGACCATTTATTTTGATGTTTTTATTTTTATTTTTTAAATTTTTAAATTTTAAATTTTTTTAATAATTTTTAATTCAATTTAAAACCTCATGAAAAAACAAGAAAAAATGGCTAAAAAATGATAATTTACAATTTTTTTATGATTTTTTCATGTTTTTTTTGTTTTTTTGATTTTTTTTATATTTTATTATGAAAAAAGAAAAATTGAGGAAATTATGAGAAAAATTTTAAGTTTAATGAGAAAAGCAGTTGAAGAGCATACTTTGCTTGAAGAAGACGACAAAGTCGCGGTTGGACTGTCTGGTGGAAAAGACAGTTTAAGCCTTTTAGTCGCCCTCAAAGAATATCAAAAATATATCTTTCCAAAATTTGAAATTATTGCAATTTCGGTTGACCTAACAAACGGGCAAAATGACTTTTCAGCTCTTAAAGATTTTTGTGACAAACTTGAAGTGCCACTTGTGATAGTCCCTTCAAATGTCTTTGAAATTGTTTTTGAAATTCGCAAAGAAAAAAATCCTTGCTCTCTTTGTGCAAACTTAAGACGCGGACTTTTAAACAGCAAAGCCAAAGAGCTTGGTTGCAACAAAGTGGCTTTAGGGCATCATCGAGATGACCTTATTGAAACCTTTTTGCTTTCTCTTTTCTTTGAAGGAAGGCTGTCAACTTTCAAAGCCAAAACTTACCTTTCTAAAACTGACATAACTGTGATAAGACCACTTTTATATGTTGAAGAAAAAGATTTAACCTCTCTCAGCAAAAACTTTCCTGTTCTTCACAACCCTTGTCCTGCCGACAAACACACTGAACGAGAAAAGGCAAAAAAACTGCTTACAATGCTTGAAAAAAACTACCCTTCAAGCAAGGAAAAGTTGTTTAGCGCGATTATACATAAAGATAGATACAACCTCTTCTAAAAGCATTGTTTTTCGATGAATTAGAAGAAAATTTGTTGATTTTTATTAAAAAATTGCTTAAAAATTGACATTTTTTTGTTATTTTTATAAAATTAATCATGAAAAGGAAATAAAATTCTTATGGTAACTTTGATAATCTTAGATGGTTTTGGTCTTAGAAAAGAAAAATATGGTAACGCCATCGCTGTGGCAGGAACTCCAAATCTTGACAAACTAAAAAAAATGTATCCTTACACCACTCTTGAGGCTAGTGGCAAGTTTGTTGGGCTTCCTGAAGGTCAAATGGGCAACAGTGAGGTGGGACATCTTACGCTTGGCGCAGGAAGGGTCATTTTGCAAGACCTTGAGCGAATAAATGAAGATATAAAAACTGGCACATTCTATCAAAACCCTTGCTTAATTAAAGCAGTTTTGCATGCTAAAAAACATAACAGCGCCCTTCATCTTATCGGGCTTGTTTCAGATGGTGGTGTGCATAGTCACATCAACCACCTTTTTGCGCTTATCAGCCTAGCCAAAGAAAATGGACTGGAAAAGGTTTTTATTCATGCTTTTATGGACGGAAGAGACACTCTGCCAAACAGTGGAGCAAAATATATTTCTCTTCTTGAAGAAAAATTGAAAGGCACGCCTTATAAAATCGCCTCCCTCTCTGGTCGAGTTTATGCTATGGATAGAGAAGAGCGATATGATAGGCTTCAGCTAGCTTACGATACTCTGGTTAACGGTGCAAACTATAAAAATCTTTCGGCTTTGGAGGCTTTAAAAGAAAGCTATCGAAATGGCAAGTTTGACGAATTTGTTTTGCCTGTTTTGCTCGAAAAAGAGGGCGCGATAAAAGACAAGGATAGCGTGATTTTCTTTAATTTTCGCTCTGACCGTGCAATTGAGCTTACAAACGCACTTACAAACCAAAAATTTGACAAATTTAAGGTTAAAAAGTTTAAAAACTTACTTTTTTCACCAATGGAACTTTATCATGAAAGTTTTAAAAGCCTTAATGTTATTTATCCTCCTGAAAAAATCGAAGACAATTTGTCCGCAGTTATTTCAAAGCATGGCTTAAAACAATTTCACATTGCTGAAACCACAAAATATGCTCATGTCACCTTTTTCTTTAATGGCACAATTGAAAAGCCATACAAAAATGAAGAAAGAAAACTTATTGAAAGCATAAACACGAAGGACTTTTCATACTATCCAAAAATGAGAGCAATTGAAATCACAGAAGCGGGCTTAGACGCAATAGCCTCAGCAAAATATGATTTTATTTTGGTCAACTATTCAAACCCTGACATGATAGGCCATACAGGCAATTTTGAGTCGACTAAAGAAGCAATAAAATGCGTTGAAAAACAAGCTTACGCACTCGCTCTTGCAACAATTATGGCGGGAGGCGATTGCATTATCACTGCCGACCATGGAAATGCCGAACTTATGTTTGATAAAAATGGCAACAAAATCACCTCTCATACCACCAGCCCTGTGCCTTTTTATTTGGCTTCAGAAAGGCATAAAAATGTAAAACTTGCAAAAAAATGTTCAATAGCTTCTGTTGCGCCAACAATTTTAAAACTGCTTGGAATTGAACCTCCTGCAACCATGAAAAAACCGCTTTTTTAAACAGCGGTTTTTATCTTTAATTTTCTTTTAGATAATTGTTTTATTTTTTGAGAATTTTTTATGTATTTTGTTTGGTTTTTAACAAGGTTTTGAACAGGAAATTTTGTAGTTATTTTTCTTTTTCTTTTAAGTTTTTTTGAAATAAAACTGCCAAAATCCATATTTTCTAGGTCAAAAGCTTCTTTTTCTTGCCTTATTTTTTCAATTCGCGCTGGAATGCCTTTTTTATCTACTGGCAAAACTGGTCGGTCTTTGCGCTCTCTTATTTCAAGTTGGTCATAAGGAATTGAAATCTTGTTTCTTTTAAATTCATTATACACAAGCTCTAAAATGTCGTAATATACATCCCAATAATCTTCTCTATCACACCAAGCACGAGCAATAAATTCTATACTGCTTGCGCCCAAATTGTTTAATCTGCAAAAGGGAGCAGGGTCAAGTCTCACTTTGCCATTGCTATACATGCAATCGCCGATAATTTTTTTGACTTTTTCCACATCGCTCTCATAAGCCACAGTGAATTTCCATTCCACCCGCCTTGTTTTGTTGCTGTCATAATCCACCACCGAACTGTTTACAATTGTGGAATTTGGAATGGTAACTCTTTTGTTGTCAGCCGTTAAAATTGTGGTGAACAAAAAGTTGATTTGAACCACTGTGCCTTCCTTGCCGTCAACTGAGATATAATCTCCTTTTTTAAACATCTTTGAAGAAACCACAATAAGCCCGTTTGCAGCGTTTGCAATATTGTTTTCAAGAGCAAGACCAATAGCAAGAAGCAAAGCGCTAATAGCGGTGAGAATACCAGTGATTTGAACGCCTATGATTGACAACAAAACCAAAATTAGGCACAAATAAAGCGCAACCTTTAGTATAGCAATCACAAATCCGACTGCAATTTTTTCAATTTTTGTTTTGTTAAGCATTTTTCTCATCAAATTGAGAAATATTTTTATAACAATAAGTCCAATAAAAAGCACTGCAAAAAACAAAACAATATTCCATACATTTGTTTCGAAAAATGTTACAATATCATTCCAGATTTGAGCCCAATCCATAAATCACCTCTTACATTTCTAGAATAAATATTATCGCGAAATTTGTCAAATGATTTTATAAAGTTCTTTTGCTTTTCTTAACTAGAAAATAAATCAAAGCTATAAAGGCTACCACTCCAACAAATATCAAAAAGATTGACAACAAGTCTATATCGTTTCCATCGTCTGGCGTGAGCGGTTTATCTGAAAAATTGAAAGTCAAAGTGATATCGCTCTCTTCCACATCTACTCTAAAGAGAATATCGCTAAGTCTGGTGACTACAAAGACAATTTTTCCATTCTCATCAACTGCTGTCACGCTTCTTACATACTCTTGCTCGGGTAAAGATTGAAGCGTTACCAAATAATAAAATCCATCTTCATCGTGCTTAAACTCAAGCTGATAATGCAAATCATTCGTTATGGTCAGAGTTGGAATTTCATAAATTTCAACCTCAACCGTCACATCTTCATCTTGCATAATAAAACTATATTGAAAATCGTTGATTTTTTCAGCTTCAATACCATTAACGCGCACTGAAATAATGCGATATTGCTCAAAATCGTAAGTTAAATTTGTAAAAATTTCCTGCCCAAAATAGCCCTTGCTTTGTTCAACTTCAATTTCAACCCCAGTTGTTTGAGAAATCTTGATTGCATGCTTTTCAATCTCCTGTGTTGTGATTGAAAGCTCAATATTGTCGGCTGGCATAGTAAAAATCACTTCATAGTTGGTAATATATTCGACTTCATTTACTCCTGATATGACAATTTTTTGGTCGGCTGGCAAGTTAATGGCTTTAACCCTCACTTCTTCTTGATAAATTGCATTATTCTGACAGGTAATTTCATAACCAGAGTTGTTGTTTAGTGCTATACTATAAACAATATCTTCAAGCATAACGCCAATTTCAACATTTTCGGCAGGCATTGTGAAAGAGATTGGCTCACCAACAACCAGCTCGCCTTGATATTCAACACCGCTAAGTCCAACCAAATTTTTACCAATTGGAAGAGAAGTGATTGTCAGCGTTACCTCGTCATTGTAATAAGCCTCATTGGCGTTAAGCTGATAAGAAAGCCCCTCTAGCTGACCAACAGTGATTGTATAGAGTTTTTGTTGCAAAGAAATTGAAAGCTCTATATCACCACTTGCAAAATTGAAAGCATAGACATTTTCGCTCAACTTTTCAATCTCAACTTGCTCGCTTGCAATTGATGCCACTTCCATGCCAATAGGCAGATTTGTTATGCTAAGCTCAACGTATTCATTTTCTGCATAAGCATCTTTATTTGGACTTAAAGAGTATTTTACTCCTTCTGGCATATTGACCGTGAGTGAATATTTTTTGCCAATACTCACAGTAATTTGCTCGCCTTCTTGAACAATCTTATTATCTTCTGTTATAATATAAAATTTGTAAATTCCATTGTAGGAGGCATTATCAAAAATCAAATTTTCATCAATCTTCACATAATCTTTAAATGTTATGCCGTCAGAGCTGTATTTATAGGCAATAAACATATTGTCAAGCATATTTTGCCCATCCAGCGTTATTGTCACCTTGGTGGTCTCATCTGAAACATTTATTTCTCTTTTCTGATTAACTTCCAGCGCAGGGTCTTGATAGCTGGAGGTTTCAATGGTTGGACAAGGAAGCTCAAGATAAAGAGTTGAGCCGTTTGAAAAAGAAAAATAAATTTGGTAATTGCTCACTACCCGCTCATCTCTATCTCCAGGCATTTTATAAAAACCCGATTGCGTCTCTTCATTCCAACCCACCAAAAAGTATTTGACTTTGTTTTGTTCATATAAGCTTTCTGAAGGTTTTCCACTATAAATTGGGTCGTTCCAAGTTACATCAAGCCCATACCAATGGTCGTAAAGTTTGACATAGCTCCACATATGCCCTTCGCTTGCGCCAGTTGAAGGATTGTAAGCGTCACCTGAAACTACAAGGTTTGTTATACCCAAGCCGTCAAGAAGATATTGCGCGCCATAAGAATATCCGTCACAAACAGCAAGCCTATTTACAATCGAGCCATAGACTGTGTGAACAAAGTTTCGTGAGAGCGTTTGGTCATAGGTGACAGTATCAACAAGATAGTCATTGATAAAATACACAATCTGATAGTCAGTCGGATTTTGCCCAAGCTCGTTATACATTGTTGTATAAATCTTGTCTTTTGACTCTTGCAGTTCTGTCAGCATGCTGTTTAGTTGACTTTGATTGTAAATTCCGTCAATATAGCAATTTGAAGAGGAAAGCGTTACATCTTTTGAAAGAAAAGATATTGTGATTGCTCTAAATTCTATGAAAAAGCTTTCTGGGTCGTCATATAAAAGAGCATTTGCAGCCCCTGCCCATGCTCGATACAAATCATTACTCGACAGAGAAGAAATTTGGTCGTAAAGTCCTTCCTCGCGCATGGAAATTATAAACCTGCCACTTTTCAGCTCTTCTATATTGCTCTCAATAGCCTGATAAAAAGCAACCACACCGCGGTTTACTGGCTCAGAGGAATTTGCCTTGTAATAATCAATATAGTCATCATAATTTTCAATTGAAGTGGATGAATACGCCTCAGTTTTGCTAGGTTTAAAGTTGTATGCTCCACAAAAAATAGAAAGGCACAAAACTAAACAAGCTAGGCAAACCAAATATATTAAAAACCTGTTATCTTTTATTTTTTTCATATAATATATAATACCACAATTTCAAAAATTATCAACAAAGATTAAACAATTTTACAAACAAGTTTTAACAACTTTTAAGTTTTTGGAAAAACTGATAGGTTGTCAAATTGCCCGAACGATTGACTCTTTTAAGATGAGATAGAGCCTTTGTGTCTCCTTTTTTTAGGTTGTTGATGCCCTCATTACAGGTCAAAAAAGCTTTAAAGCCCATTTCTCTTAAAATTTTTTCGCCTAAATCAGAGTATGCGCCAAACGGATAGGCAAAAACTTCAGTTCTAAAACCACATTCTACCATAAATTTGTATTCAAGTTTTGACACATCGTCTTTTAAGGCTTTGGCATACTCATCATCACTTTCATATAATTTTTGCTTGATACCATAGCGCGGACTAAAAGCATGCATTTTGTATGTATGGTTGCCAATTTCAAAAATGTTGCTATCATAAAGTTCTTTTATCTCCCTCCATGTTAGATATGAGTAGTTTGGATTGTCATAGTCGCCACTTGTGGTTGAATAGTCACAATATGAACCCACAACATTCAAATTGGCTTTAAAATTTTCTTCTTTTAAAATCGGATAGGCATAGTAATAATTGTTGTAATGTCCGTCATCAAATGACAAAACTACAGGCTTTTGTGGCAAATCACCTTTTCCTTCACAAAAGGCTATAATATCCTTAACAAAAATCGGCTGATAGCCATGATTTTTTAAATAGCGAATATCCTCTCTAAGAAGTGAAGGATGAACGCTGTACATACCCTTTTTAGATTTTAAAACAGAGTGATACATAATGATTGGAACTTCTACCACTTCTTCTGCCCAAGATGAAGTTTGTCCGAGAAAAGCCACGCAAAATAGTAGTGAAAAAAAGAGAGCTAGAAATTTTTTCATAGCTCTATTGTGCCAAAAAATGACATAATTTATGCTTTTTCGCTAAAATTTTCAATTTTTGGCTTAAATTTAGTCAAGTAAATCTTCAAACCCTCGAATATTGTCTCTATCATATTCTAAAAATTCTTTAAATAATTCTTCTTTGCCTAGCTGTTCTGCATAAATTTTGCTTTGCATAATCGCATCAAGCTTGTCAATCTGTTTAACGAATTTGGCTTCAGGTGATTTGTCAAATTCAAATTCTTGCCAAAGAGATAAAATCTCTGGCAAGTCATAAGTGCTAGCAAGCCGTTGAACACACCTTGATCCCCCCCCGTTTTTCTTTTAACGAAACATTATCAAAAGGTGTGACATCTCCAAAATCGATTTCTCCAAGTTCATGAATAAGCGCCATTTTAAGCACCTTTGCCTCATCTAACTTGAGATTTTTCTTCTTCATCACCGCCCATGCAATTAGAGCAGTAGAGAAAACATGCTCGCCGTCACTTTCAACTCTTTTACTTTCGGCATCAGCAATATGACGCATAACCCAACCGCGTCTTAACAAAGTTTTTAACTTGTATATTTCTTTATAAAACTCTATCATAAATCCTTTTTCCTTTCAATTGATCTTTTAAAGTGGACATTGCTCGGAAACCTCTTCATTGTGAAAGGTAGTTCTCAATAATTTAATTCTCTGGTGCTCCCAGAAGGACTCGAACCCTCCTCAATGGTTCCGAAGGGGCGACCTAAAATTGTTGTGAGTTCGACTTTTCGTATCATATTTTATCATAAAATATCATATCAAAAATCACTTAATCCCTTTATTTATAGGCATTTTAACCACTTCATCTTATCAAACAAGACTATACAATACAAACACCTAAAAATACAACACAAAACACCCCATTTGCAAAAATCTTGCATTTTTCTTGCAAAAATTTGTAGCAGTTGTTAGATTATTGAAACAAAAAAACAAGCAGAAATTTCTGCTTGTTTTTTGTATCAAAACCTAGCTGAGTTAAAACTAACAATACAAATCTTTTATGCTAAGCCCAACTTTTTTACGTTTGGCCCTCATGACAAGTCTATCAGCAAG
>CALVUB010000022.1 GCA_944363385.1 uncultured Clostridia bacterium | reverse complement strand
TTATCTTGTTTTTGTCCTGTTTCTTTACATTATTTTAAGGTGATATGATTATGTTTAATTTTTCTTTACTTCTAGACAACGAAATTCAAAGTGATTTTCTCACTTCTTTTTTGCCTATCTTAAGATATGTGCTTTTTGGTCTTATCATTGCAAGCGCAATCGTGCTGATTGTGACAACTCTTATGCAATCAAATGACTCAAACAACAGTATTGATGCTTTTACTGGTGGCGGACAAGAAAGTTACTACGCGCAAAACAAAGGAGCGTCTCGCGATGGCATTCTTAAAAAAATCACCATTGCAATGGCGTCAATCATCATCATCTGCACAATTTTATTCTTCTGTTCACTTCTTATCAACGCAGTGCCTGAGGCATCTGCAACAGCATAGGCAGAGGATAGGGTATGGAAATCAAATTAAAGATTTTAGAATTTTTAAGAAAAGAGGGTTTGGTCGTAAAAGGGCTGGACAATCTTTTTTCTTTTATAGCCAAAACTTATAACTTTCCTTTGCAGTCGGTGAAGAAAGAATTTGACAAAATGAAGAAAAATGGTGAGGTTTTTGAGGAAGGCAAGGGGCATTTTGTAGCCATTCCATCTGCAAGTTATCAAAAAGGCAAATATATTGGCAATGCAAAAGGCTTTGGGTTTGTTCAAATTGATGCACTCGGCGAAAAAGAGGACATTTTTATTCCTGCAAATATGACCATGAACGCAATTGACGGCGACTTGGTTATTGTTAAGGTGCTTTCTGCTGGTGAGGAAGGAAGCGATGGAAAGATTGTTTCAATATATAAGCCAATCGACAAGATTGTCGGGGTGGTTGAAAAGGTTGGTAAAAACTTTTTTCTTGAGCCTGACAACAATCACATACCATTTAAGATTAAACTTATTTCTGACAACAGATTTTGGAAAGATGACCGCGTAGTCATTTCTCTTTTGCGTGACAAAAAGGGCTTGAGAGGCAAAGTTAGCGAAAATCTTGGCAAGAGCAGTGATATAAAAGCATGCGAACTTGGGCTTATCAGAGAGTTTAACCTTTACGAAATTTTTCCAGAGAGTGTGGAAAATGAGTGCAAAAAAATTTCCGACTATGTGCTTCCAGCTCAAAAACAAGGCAGAAAAGATTTCACTAGCGAGGTGACCTTTACAATTGACGGCGAAGATGCGAAGGACTTTGACGATGCTGTGGGAATATCTAAAGAGGCAAATGGCAACTACAAATTGTCTGTGCATATTGCCGATGTTGGTGAGTATGTCAAATATGACAGCGCGCTTGATGAAGAGGCTTACAATCGTGGCACAAGTGTTTATTTTCCAACCTCTGTGCTTCCAATGCTTCCAGAAAAACTTTCAAACGGCATCTGCTCTTTAAATGAAGGGGTTGAGAGGTTGACTCTCTCTTGTATTATGGAGATTAACAAAGAAGGAGAAGTTGTCTCTCATAAAATCTATGAAGGAGTTATCAAAAGCTCGGCAAGACTGACTTACACCGAAGTTTACAAAGTGCTTTGTGGCAAACAGGCAAGCCCAAAGGCAGAAAAAGTTAAAAATGAGCTTCTTCTTATGCATGAACTTTCAAAAATTTTGCAGGCAAAAAGAATAAGAGAAGGTTCGCTAGATTTTGAAATCCCAGAGGTTCAGTTTATTTTTGATGAAAATGGCATGGCGGTCGACCTTAAAGAAAGAGAAAGAAATGACGCTCACAGACTTATTGAAGACTTTATGATTGTGGCAAATGAAACGGTGGCAAAGGAGTTTTGTGATAAGGAAATTCCCTTTGTATATCGTATTCACGAGTCGCCACGCAAAGAAAAAGTCATTTCAGTGCTTGAATTTTTGAAAGGTGTTGGTGTTAAAACTCCAGCTCTTCCAGAAAACATAACACCAAAATTTTATCAACAACTTCTTGGCTCAATAGAAGGAGAGAATTATCAAAAAACTGCCAATAAAATCATTTTGCGCTCTATGCAGAAAGCAAAGTATACCAATAAGTGTTTGGGTCACTTTGGGCTGGGGCTAGACTACTACTGTCACTTCACTTCACCGATAAGAAGATATCCAGACCTTACCATTCACAGAATAATCAAAGAGTGCCTAAAAACTAATACTTTGTCAGGGCAGAGGAAAGCAGAACTTGAAGAGTTTACATACAACAGTGGTGAGCAGTCAAGTGTCACAGAACGCAATGCTGAAAAATGTGAACGCGAGATAGATGACCTTTGGAAAGCTTATTTGATGAGAGACCATGTCGGTGAAGAATTTGACGCAATTGTCTCATCAGTGACAAACTTTGGGCTTTTTGTAGAACTTGAAAACACAGTTGAGGGGCTTATCAAAATTGAAGATTTGCCAGCAGACCAATATCTTTTCTTTGAAAAGCAACTAAAACTTAAAGGTCAAAGTCATACTTTCTCAATAGGCGACAAATTGAGAGTAAAACTTACAAACGCAAACATTTACACGAGAAAAATTGATTTTGAACTTGCTTAAAGAAAACCTATAGCAAAAAGTTGAATTTTGGCATAAAAAATGATAAAATAAGGCAAAAATATTGAAAAAATATAAAAAAAGTCGAAAATTTTCAATAATTTTGCCATTTTTTTTAAAAAGGGTATTGAAATTGTTTTCAAAACATGTTATAATGGAGGCGAAATGAAGATAATAACAAACAACAAAAAGGCATATTTCAATTTCTTCGTTTCTGATGTGTTTGAAGCAGGCATTGTTTTGAAGGGTAACGAAATCAAGTCTGTTTTAGCAGGAAAAATCAGTTTGTCAGACAGCTATGTTGTTATCAAAAACGGCGAGGCAATCTTGAAAAACTGCTATATCCAGCCTTGGCAAATCTCTTCAAATTGGGTGGACACAAGGCCTGACCGAAAACTGCTTTTGCATAAAGAAGAAATTTTAAAGCTTGAGCGAAAAAAACAAGAAAAAGGGTATGCAATAGTGCCAACTAAAGTATACTATAAAAACGGGCTTGTCAAAGTTGAAATTGCTCTTGCCAAAGGAAAGAAACTTTATGACAAAAGAGATGTCCTTAAAGACAAAGCTGTCAAAAGGGATATCGAGCGCGAACTTAAAAACTATTAACACCCATGGGGGCGTTATTGGTTTCGACAGGGAGCATTTTATCAAAGCGTAAAGCGCGTGGTAGTTGCCCAAGCCTACCTAAAAAATGGGCAAAAAATAAACGCAAACAATGAAAAAAGCTACAACGGCGCTGCCTTAATGGCTGCCTAAGTGGCACAAGAGTTCAAAAGATTTTGAACAGCTCTCGTTTAAATCTGGCTAGTTTAGACGCGAGTTCAACCAAAAGCCAAAATTCTATAGTGAGTTTGTCTTTATAACTATAGAAAACCAAAAGACTTGTCAAAATTGTTTGTTTATGGACGAAATTTTGATGAAAAACCAAACATAAACTAAACGCGTAGAAAAACTTTGTTAAAGCTTTTTGGAAGCGGGTTCAAATCCCGCCGTCTCCACCACAAAAAAATAAGAAAAAAGGGGTAGTATTATGGACACTGTTATTGTAACCGTTGTTGTAACTCTTGGAATCATTATTGCTGGAGGATTTTTAATCTATTTTGTCGGCGATCTTTTCATGAGTATTGCAAGTCGTGGCAAGAAAGACGATGAAGCCATCAAAGGGAAAACCAAAAGAGATAGCAAAAAAATTCAGGCTGTGCTTGAAGAAAAATATCCTGAAGATGCAAGCAAAATTAAAAATGACCCTGAATATGCAGAGGTTATTCTTGCAGGTGGTCAAGTTGAGGCTTATGATCCAGCCGAAGAGCAGAAAAAATTGGCGGAAACTCAAAAAATTGCCGTTGATGAGGAAGTGGAAACTCAAGAAGAACCTGCTGTGGAGCCTGAAGTGGAGCCTGAAGAAGAACCTGTTGAACAGGCTGTAGAAGAGCCAGAAGAGGAGCAAACTCAAGATGAAAATGCTGAGGCTGAAAGAATTGCAAGGCGCAGACAGGAAATTCTTGAAAGAATCAATCGCTTAACACAAGAAGCTGAAGAAGAAAGCGAAGAGGAAGAAGAGGCCGAAGAAGAGGAAGTTGATTTGACGGAAGAAGAACCTGCTGAAGAAACTGAAGAACCTGCTGAAGAAACAGAAGAACCAGCAGAAGAAGCTGAAGAAGAAGATGAAGAAGAGTCTGAAGTCGAAGAGTCAGCCGATATTGACGATACAGTTGCAGGTTATACTGCCGAAGAGCTTGAAGAACTTATTGCAAAAGAGAAAGAAGAGCTTAAAGCAAATGAAAAAGAGCTCAGAAAGTGCAAGAAAGAATTTATTCCTCTTAGAAGAGTTAAGAGGACTCTTGAAAGAGACGAGCAAAAACTTCGCAGACGCGAGGCTTTGGTTGCAAAACAAAAAGTTGAGCTTTATGGCGTAAACAATATTTCTGATATCGATGAAGAAAAGGCAAAGAAACTTTCAGAAGACCTTGACCTTCTTGACGGACTTAAACTTTCTGTTCAACATTGCCAAGAAGTTATGCAGAAAAACGAAGAGAGATATCCTCTTCTTGAGCAAATTTTCAACCTACTTTCAATGAAAAATGCTGACCTTAAGTCAGACATTGCAACACATGAAAAAATGCTTGCTAAACTCAATGGCACAGATGGCGACAGTGAAGAATAATACAAAACCTTAAATATAGAAAAATCTCCCGTGATAGATGATTATCATGGGAGTTTTTTTGTTAAAGCGATGTTTTATAATCGAGGCTGTTTTTGCACTAAGCAGTTTACTTTTTTTGCAAATTCCCTATTGACGGAAGCCCAAAATTGCAGTATAATAAGGCAGTAAAACAAAGAACAGGAGATAAAATTTTGAAACAAATATCAATTGATGACTTCGAGAAACTTATATATGAAGTTTTGGAATTAAACAGCAACGGAAAAGATGGCTTGCGATATTTTACTTTAATGAAAAAAATTGAAGACCCTGATGATATGAAAGGAATGGCTGTTCATATCAATTACAAAGGTGGAGATCCTTCAAAGGCGATTGTAGTTTCAATCAATGAAGATTATCGCCTACAATTTCAAAATATTGATTCGCAATTAAAAAGAGCAGATCTGTTTTGTGCTTTTTATGAACATTGCTATGACAAAAAAAAGGTTGAAGAAGCAAGAAAATCGGTGCAAAAAGTTTGCAAACATTTAGGAAATTGGTTGTTTTATGTATCAAACAACCCGACTGAAAATACTATCAGTAAAAATTCTAACTATTCACTTGTGCCAGTTCCGTCAGAGGCTTTGCAAAGATTTTGTGGAATTGAATCTAATTCAAATAAAGGCATATACATAATGTCACCTTATGATACACAACATGAAAATTCTGTGCATATAGGTGGTGTTTATATGATTGCCAATGATGTGGTTTTAAGCAAATATCAGTGTGCAAAAACTCGTCCATACCTTGTGTTACGTACTTTGCCAGATCAAAAGAGAGCTTTGGTTATTCCTTTTACAACCCAAACAACCGATTTACATCTCTATGGCAAAGCCAGTTTGTGTGAATTTGACAACTCTTATCTTTTTAATTCAGAAGAGAAAACCTGCTACTTAAAACTTGGAAAATCAATGTTTGTTGGCTTTGACCAAATAGGTACACGGATTGGAGAGGTAAATGATGAAAATAAATTAATGGAATATAAGAATGCCTTTATGAAATATTGGGGAAATTTAGACAAAGAAGTCAATTTATCATCAAATTCCAGCCTTTTAGATAACGTAAAAACTATTGATAATACAGAAATTGTTAATGCAGAAACTATTGATAATATAGAAACTTTTGAAGAGAAATCAGTAGAAAATAAAAGTGAAGAAAATGTATCAACCTTTATTCCGCTAGATAAAAAAGAAATTGCTGGTTTTTACAAAAATGGAGATTACAGTTTAGGTTATGTTCAGATTAACTATAATGATGTTCCATTAGCTAAGGTTTTGCCAAAAATAGATAAAAAAATAAGACAAATCCTCAGTAATGGCATACTGCAAGGAAAAAAATATTGCTTTAGAATTGCAAACTCAAAACAAAATAAAAATGTCTCCTTTATTTCAGATCAGCAAGGTAAAACATATTCCGCTACTTTCAATGAAGAACAACAAGATGCAAAAAATTATCCAAGAATGGATATTTGCATAGAGACTTTTAGAGTTAAAATAAAAGTGAATGGTGGATATTTTATATTAAATCAAGTATTAACAGAAGAACTACAAAAGACTATACAACAAGAATGGAAATTTTATTATGTTTATCTTGCATGTTATATTATCAGAAGTTCCATAAAAAATCCAAAATTTCCATCATTAAATATAGCTACAGTTGTAGAACATATCAAAAATCTACTTAAAGATGCAGGTTTAAAATACAACGGTGATTTGTCAAAACTTGTAGCAAACCCATATTCTTTTAACTCTCTCTTTAAACCAGAACTTGTTGAATGTTATGAGGAATTCTACAAAAAACCTGAGGAAAGCGAACAAGCATAAACACTCAAGCAACCACAAAAGTGTGGTTGCTTTTTATGTATGTTTACTGTGAAATTTGTTCTATAAATGCATGAAATTGGTCGTTCTGCAAATTCTTCTTATAAGCAGAATTTATATTTTTAAGTTGCTTATAAGATACAATGTTTACGAATAATGTCGAAAAAAGGAGAATTTGTGGAATACCTATCAAATTTCAGCAAAAATTTGAAAATCCTAATGCGCGAAAAGGGACTTAAGCAGGTGCAGGTGGCTGAAGCGGTTGGGTGCAATAAAGGCACTGTTTCAAAATGGCTTAATGGCAAAATAGAACCTGGACTTATCTATATTGCTAGGCTGTTAAAAATTTTAAACTGCACTTTTGAAGAACTTATCTCTGATTAACTTGCCAAATTTAAAAAAAATATGATATAATAAGCGCATGATAAAGATTATAAAAAGTTGGTTCTCTCTTCTTCAAGATGAGTTTGCAAAGGATTATTTTAAAGCTTTGCAAAGTTTTTTGGGGGAAGAATATTCTCATAAAATAGTTTATCCAAAAGAAGAAAATATTTTTAATGCACTCAACTTTGTGCCACCAGATAAGGTTAAAGTGGTGATTATCGGGCAAGACCCTTATCATGAGCCAGGACAAGCTCAAGGACTATCTTTTTCTGTGCCAGAAAATTTTTCTTAGCCACCATCACTTGTAAATATTTTTAAAGAAATTGAAGATGACCTTCACATCAAATGCTTGCCTTCTGGCGATTTAACTCGCTGGGCAAAGCAAGGCGTTTTGCTTTTAAACACCGTTTTGACAGTGCGCAAAGGGCAGGCAAACTCACATAAAGACAAGGGCTGGGAAAAGTTGACTTCCAAGATTATTGAAATTTTGGGCAAGAAAAAAGAACCTATTGTCTTTATGCTTTGGGGAAGTTATGCTCAAAGTTTTCAGCCATTGATTGAAAGCCAGCACCTTGTTTTAAAAGCACCACATCCAAGTCCGCTGTCTGCATATCGTGGTTTTTTTGGTTGCAAACATTTTTCAAAATGCAATCAGTTTTTGCAAAAAAATGGACAAACTCCGATAGATTGGAAGTAGTTTTATTGACAGGGAAAAAGATTTTGTGATAGAATGATGCTTGAAGGTGGTAAAAACATGGCAGATAAAAATTTATACAAAGAACTTAAAGAGCGCAGTCTTTTATATCAATGCACAGATGAAGAGGCTTTAAAAAAACTTATTGAAAGTGGAAAACCTTTTGCCCTTTACGAAGGCACAGACCCAACTATGGACAGTTTGCATATCGGACACTGCGTGCCTTTTTGCATTTTGCGAAGATTTCAAAAAGCTGGGCATAAGGTTTATCTTTTGATGGGAGGGGCAACCGCTTCTGTTGGTGACCCTTCTGGCAAAACAGAAATGAGAAAACTTTTGTCCAAACAAGAGCTGGCAAAAAATATCGAACAAATCAAAAAATCGCTCTCTATATTTTTGGATTTTGAGGGCGAAAATAAAGCCGAGATTGTAAACAATGACGACTGGTTTAAAGGGTATGATTATGTAGATTTTATGCGTGAAGTTGGGGTTCATTTCAATGTTAACAAGATGATTTCAAATGAAATCTATGCAAACAGACTTAAAGAGGGTGGACTGACTTTTTTTGAAATGGGCTATATGCTTATGCAAGCCTATGATTTTGTTCACCTTAACGAAAAATATGGTTGCACGCTTGAGTGGGGCGGTGCTGACCAATGGGGCAATATTGTTGCGGGAACAGAACTTGGCAGAAAGCTTAATTTGATTGACAACAAAAACAGACAGATGATAGGCGCAACAAATCCGCTTCTTCTTACGCCAGAAGGCAAAAAGATGGGCAAGACTGAAAAGGGCGCAATTTGGATTGACAAAGACAAGATTTCAGCTTATGATTTTTATCAAGGCATTTATCAAACTCCAGATGCTTGCGTCGAGATGATGTTTGCGCTTTTCACAGACCTTCCAATGAGCCATATAAAGCAAATTATTGCAGAGGATATTGTTAAGGCGAAGAAAGAACTTTGCTTTGAAATCACCAAATTTGTTCGCGGTGAAGAAGATGCGATAACGGCTAAAAATATGAGCGAAAATCTGTTTGTTCAAGGTGGTGACAATGCTCCTGAAGTTTTGATTGACAAAAACTTGGCAGAAAATGGTATAAACATCTGCGACCTTTTGGTTATGACAAAACTTTGCTCGTCAAAAAGTGATGCTCGAAGAATGATTGAAGGCGGAGCTATTTCAGTGAAAGGCGAGAAAGTGAGCGATTTTTCAAAAGTTATCAACAAAAACGATTTTGTCAATAGTTAAATTTTGCTTAAAAAAGGCAAGAAAAACTTTGTTAAGGCAGTTTTAGGTTAAAAAATGATAAAATTTGATGGCGAAATTATGATAATTGAAAAAAAATCTAAGTTTTTGGGTTATCTGCTTTTTTGTCAAACTGAAGATGAAATCAAAAATGCACTTACTTTTTTGAAACAAGAACATAAAAAAGCCACACATATTTGCTGGGCTGGGAGGCTGAAAAGCCCCTTTTATGAAAAAGCGGTTGATGATGGCGAGCCAAATGGGACTGCTGGAAGACCAATTTTGAATGTTTTGCAGAAAAAAGAAATGCAAAATGTGGCAATCTTTGTGGTGCGATACTTTGGTGGAGTTAAACTTGGCGCGGGTGGTTTGGTGCGTGCATACAGCAAAGTGGCGGGAGAACTTGTGAAATGAAAATAACTGAAATAAAAAAGATTGGCAAAGGCGACAGATATTATCTTTATGTGGATGATGAATGTTTGGCCGTTATGGAAGCCGAAGTGCTGGCTAGGCACAATTTAAAAACTGGTCAGCAGTTTGATAAAAACTTTTTTGATGACCTGATTTTAGAAAACGGCGACTATGCATGCTTCAATAGAGCGCTAGGTCTTCTTTCCAAGCTTATGAAAACAGAAAGGCAACTTCGCGACTATTTGAAAGAAAAAAAATATCCAAAGGTTTGCATTGACAAGGCAATTGACAAATTGAAAGATTATGGCTATATTGATGACAAAGTTTATGCTGAAAATTATATCAATCTTTCATCTGCCAGCAAGAGCAGGCGAAAAATAAAATATGAGCTTATTTTAAAAGGCGTTAAAGAAGAGATTGTTGAAAATGTGCTGGCAAATTTTAGCGATGAAAGTGAATATGAAGTTTGCTTAAAATTTGCACAAAAATATCTGAAAAACAAACAAATTGACTTGAAGACTAAACAAAAATTTTACAATCATCTTGCAGGAAAAGGCTTTAGCTTTTCTTTTATTGCAAGGGCATGGGAAGAGGTGACAAATGATAGGGATTGATATTGATGAAGTTGAAAGATTTGACTGCTCAGAAAAATTTTTAGACAAAATTGCCTATCAAGACGAGATTGCACACATTGAAAGGGCGAAGTGTGAGAGTTTGCGAAAACAACGAGTAGCAAGCCTTTTTAGTGTGAAAGAGGCAGTGATGAAAGCTCTTGGACTTGGCAAAACAAGCGGTGTATCTTTTAAAGATATCAAAATGAGTCATGATGAGAGTGGCAAACCTTTTGTCGAAGTTTTTGGCATTGCAAAACAGACCTTAGAAAAACTCTATCATGGCAAAAAAATCGAAATTTCGCTGTCACATACACCAACAACTGTGGTGGCAGTGGCGGTTATCATCTGAAGTTTGTCTTAAGTTTTTGATTAAAATTTAACCGTAACCCGACAAAATTGTTGATATAAGCACGAATAAAAGCGTGCTTTTTTTGCATTCTAAAAGAAAAATATTTAAATTTTTGAAATCTTGGAGGCTGTATGGACGAGCAAGAGCATTATGCAAGAGAATTGCAAAAACTTGCAGAAAAGGTCGAAAACAACTTTTTCGGTCGAGTTTTTGGCAGTGATGATGCAAATTTCAGGCTTGAGCAACATAAAATGCTTTTAGAAGGTCTAATGCGCGAATTTGATTTTTCACTTACGCTTGATGAGGACCTCGAAAAAGTCGAGCTATATGATTATTGGAAAGGAGAAAATGGATCAGCAGGTCAAACGCGGTGAAATTTATTATGCAGATTTAAGCCCTGTTGTAGGAAGTGAGCAGGGTGGTGTTCGCCCTGTGCTTATCATTCAAAATGATGTTGGAAATAAATATTCGCCAACAGTCATTGTGTCAGCCATCACAAGCCAGCTTGGAAAGGCAAAACTTCCAACGCATATCGAGCTTTCTGCTGAAAAATATAATCTTCCAAAAAATTCTGTGGCCCTTCTTGAGCAAATCAGAACGCTTGACAAACGAAGGCTTAAAGAAAAGGTTACCACGCTTTCTGCCGAAAAAATGCGCGAAGTCAATAAGGCAATTTTGATTTCGCTTGGTTTTTAAAAATAGAGCAAAATGGTTGCTCTTTTTTTGTTTATGGTTTAAAATTGAATAGGGGATTTTTATGAAAATTTTTGCGCAAAGATTGAAAAGTTTAAGAAAAGAAATTGGTTTGTCTCAAGAGGCTCTTGCCAAAAAACTCAATCTTTATAAATCGACAATTGCAAAATATGAGACTGAAAAAATTTCACCAAGCATTGAAATGCTTATCATCTTTGCCAAGTTTTTTAAAGTTTCAACCGACTATCTTTTAGGGCTTGAAGAATAGATCCAGTCTCAACAAAGTTGATATAAAAAAAGTGGACTCATTTGCCCACCTTTTTTGTAATTTAAATATTTAAAATACGCATAATTCTTCCGTTTACAATCATCAGCACAAGGTCAATAAGCCAAACGATGTTGAAACCAAAGAAAATTCTTAAAATTCCAGCAACGATTTTGCCTTCTTTAATTCTTGTGATAACGCCAAAGAGCCAAGCTGTGATAGGAATGATTGCAAGAATTATGCTGACAATTCTGCCAAGACCGAAATAATCTTTTCCTTTTGATGCCATAATTTTCCCCTCCTTATTATTATTTTAACACATAAAAATTTAAAAACAAAACAAATTAAAAGATTTTCGTTATAAAATTTTGTGACTAAAAGTGTGACTAAAAATTAAAGTAACAAATAAAAAAACACACAACTCTTTAGAAAAAGAATTGTGTGCAGTGTGGTTGGCAGGGGTGGAAGGAATCGAACCCTCCTCTGGAGTTTTGGAGACTCTCATTCTACCGATGAACTACACCCCTAT
>CALVUB010000021.1 GCA_944363385.1 uncultured Clostridia bacterium | reverse complement strand
GACATTATTTTGCCTAAAATTTTGAGCCGAAAAAACAAACGAGAATATAGCTTCAGTAAAGCTTCAAAACTTTTTATAGCCGTCACTTTGCATAATATTCCCGAGGGTTTGGCTGTTGGGCTTGCTTATGGAAGCGCTTTTTTATCTGGTGGTAGCTCATTTTATAGCGCACTTATGCTTGCTATAGGCATTGGAGTGCAAAATTTCCCAGAAGGCACGGCGCTTGCTCTTCCCTTGAAAGAAGAGCTTAAAAGCAAGAAAAAGGCGTTTTTTATGACCTGTTTAAGCGGTGTTGTTGAGCCTATAATGGTGGTTGTGGGCATTATTCTTTCTACAAGTATTGAAAGTCTTATGCCGTGGTTTTTAAGTTTTTCGGCAGGCGCTATGCTCTATGTCGTATGTGAAGAATTGTTGCCAGATTCACAAATTGTTTCTAAAAATCATATAGGAACATGGGGCTTTATCATCGGATTTGTGATTATGATGATTTTTGATGTGGCACTTGCGTAAAAATTTTTAATTTAAGCACAATAAAAAAGAGGTGTTTATGGGGTATTATAATTATCATGCTGTAGTCAAAAAACTGATTTTTGAAGGCGAACTTGTAGGGTATAAATTTATGGAAGAATACAGAGGTATTGCGCCAGCGCTTGTGCTTTACTTTAAAAATCACGCACCTATTCCAATTCGCTCATATCGTTGGGAAGAATATTTGCCTCTTTTGATTAATTTTGAAAAAACTGACTAATTTTGTTTACATTTTTTTGTCATTTGATTATAATAAAGGCAAGGAGGAAGTTTATATGGCAAAAAAATCATCTTCAAAAAGCACAACAAGGAAATCAAGTTCAAGTTTTTGGGGCTTAAACAAAATTTCTTTGTGGGTTTTGGGCGCTGCAGCACTTTTGTATCTTGTTGCAATGATTTTAAGTTTGGTTGGCGTTGATGCAATTGCAGTCACAGTTCTGCAAAACATTGCAATGGCAGCCATGGTTGTGATTGTTGCAATTCTTGCTTGGCGCTATGTTCGAAGCAAACCTGCTGTTTGGAAAGTGCTTTACATTTTCATTTTGCTTGTTGTTATTGCATGCATTATTGTTCCACTTTGTGTATAAAAGGCAAAGAAACAACGAAAAGGCTCTATATCGCCAGTGATATAGAGTTTTTTTAAACTTTTTTAAAAACAAAACATATATAAAGATATGTTTAACAAAATTATTATAAGTAAAACCAATTTGCTACATAATGTTCACTATCTACAAAACTTGCTGGAAGAGAAAAAACTTTGCGTTATGGTTAAAGCGAACGCTTATGGGCACGGCATGAAAGAAATTGTGCAGTGCCTAAAGCAAGAGGATATCGCCTATGGAGTCTCAAATGAAGAAGAGGCTTTTGCTCTTCGAGAGCTGTCTGACAAACAGATAGTTGTTTTTGGCGCGATTGAAAATTATCAAAAAATTATGTCGGAGAATATAGAATTTGCCATATTTTCGCTGGGGGAGGTGAAAAAAGTTTGCAAAATCGCAAAAAAACTTGATTTAAAGCCAAAAATGCATCTATGCTTAAATTCAGGCATGAACCGCTATGGCGTTAAAGAAAAAGGTGAGTTTTTAAAAGTTATTGCAGTGCTGAAAAAATATAACTTTGCTTTAAGTGGATTTTATACTCATTTTTCGTCGCTTACCACTGATGAAAACTATACTGAAAGACAAAAGCGAATTTTTTATGAATTTTGTTATATGCTTCCAAAAGAGTGGAATGTGACAACCCATGTAGGTGGCGGTCGCAGTATCTTTTTGGAAATTGATGCGCAGATGTTTAGAAGCGGAATTGAAGTTTATGGTTATGGGAACCAAGATTTGTTGCCTGTAATGTCTGTAAAAAGTCAAATTGTGGATATTACTCAGGCAGAAGAGGGTGAGCATATTGGCTATTTGTGTGGTTATACAGCTCAACAGAAGATGAAAATTGGTGTAATTCCTCTTGGCTATGCTGATGGCTTGCCACGAAAGTTATCAAATAAAATGATGGTAACATGCAAAGGCAAAACGCTTGAAAATGTTGGAAACATTTGCATGGACTGTTTTATGGTCAATCTTGGTAAAAACAAAATTAAGGTGGGATATGAAGTTGATATTTTAAATTCGGCCAGCCTTTTTGCGTCACTTATTGAAAGTACAGAATATGAAGTGCTTACAAATTTTTCTCGTTTTCGTGGTGAAAGAATAATTTTAGAAAATTAAAAAACTTTACAAATTGTTCTTTATGTGCTATAATTATCGCATGGAGGACAAAAATGGAAAAAATTGAAAAAAGAAATAATTATTTTTACACTTCTGCAATTTTAGGGATTATTCTTGCTTGTATTGAAATTTTATGTGGAATAATTGCCATTTCAATCTTCTTTTCTATGAAAGAAGCGGTAGACCCAACTCGCGTGGATTTTGTTCAAGGCTTTGTTGTGGCAACATCGATTTCCTTGCTTGTGATTGGTGTTTTGACAATTGTGGTAAATTGTTTCTTTTTTAAATTTGCAAGCTATTCACAAGAAAAAATCAATGACCAAACTGCATTTATTGTTTTGATGATTGTTTTGCAAGTGCTTTTTGGAGGGCTTATTGCATGCGCCGTTTCAGTTGCGGGAATTATTGCTGGCCGTGAAGGCGAGATGGCAAAGATAAATTATGACAAAGTTGAAATTATCAGCGTTGAAGGAAGGCTTAAAAAAGTTAAACAACTTTATGATGAAGGCCTTATTGATGAAAATGAATACAAAAAAATGAAAACAGAAATTTTGGCTAATAGCAGTGAAGATGAATAATTTTTTTCTAATAAACAAAATTTGTTTACAAAATGAATATTTTATGCTATAATATACTAGAAATTTTTGAGGTGAGAGTTATGATGATAAAACCTTCTATAGATGAACTTTTAAAACAAACAGACGGCAACAAATATGTGCTTTGCACTCTTATTGCAAAAAGAGCAAAAGAGATTGAGTCTATCAATTTGTTGGATGCCTCTTCTGAAGAAAAGAAAGCAATTTCAATTGCGTGCGATGAAATTGCAAATGGAAAAGTTCGTCCAAGTGCATTTTAAGATTTAACTTGGAAATTATGCTATTTTGTGATATAATTCTATTGTAACTTGAACAGATAAGTTTCAATAGGATTTTTTTATGTTTGCAGAAGTTATAATCGACCAAGATGTTAAAGCAATTGACAAAACATTTGATTATCGCAAGCCTGAAAACCTCGACTTGAAGGTTGGCATGCGTGTTTTTGTGCCGTTTGGCAAAAGAATTGTGCAAGGTTATGTGGTAGAGCTTAAAGACAAAACTGAATATGATGAAAGCAAGGTCAAAAATATTATTTCAGCAATTGAGGATTTTTCAGCAATTAAGGGCGAAATGCTTGAAGTCATGCGCTTTATGACAAAGAAAAATCATCTCACCATGGCAAGCACGCTCAGACTCTTTCTTCCAAGTCAAATGCGAGAGGGAAAGGTTCGCGAAATTTTTGAAACATTTTACTCTTTAAAAGAAAAGGATTTTATCCCTGCAAAAAATGCAAAAAAACAAATTGAAATAGTTGATTTTTTGAAAGAACATGGAAAGACCTCCTCTTCAGTGCTGGGAGAAAAATTTGGCTATGGTGCTGTAAAAGCGCTTTATGAAAAGGGTATACTCGAAAAAGACAAGGAAAAAATTGAACGAAAACCTTTTGTGGAAAATCTAGCTGATAAAAAAGTTGAATTAAACTTGATGCAAAAAAAGGCGATAGCGGAAATTGGCGGAACGGAGGTTTTTGTTCTTCATGGCGTGACTGGAAGCGGAAAAACTGAGGTGTATATGCATCTTATTGAGCGCGAACTTAAAAAAGGCAAAAATGCAATTTTGCTTGTTCCAGAAATTTCGCTTACTCCACAGATTATGGCATCTTTTAAAGCGCGATTTGGTGATTTTGTGGCGCTTCTTCATAGCGGGCTTTCAGCTGGTGAGAGGTTTGATGAATGGAAGCGAATTTTTGCAGGAGAGGCTCGAATTGTTATCGGTGCGCGCTCTGCAATTTTTGCGCCAATTGAAAATTTAGGCATAATTATCATTGATGAAGAACATGAACAAAGCTATGTGTCAGAGTCAAATCCGAGATATTATACTCATGATATTGCAAAATTTAGAGCGTCTTTTAATCATTGTCCATTAGTGCTGGGCAGTGCGACACCTTCAGTTGAGAGTTATCAAAAGGCGGTTGCTGGTGAGTATAAACTTATTGAACTTCCAACAAGAGCAAATGGCAGAGAGTTGCCAGCAATACAAATTGTTGACATGATTGGTGAGATAAGACGAGGAAACATCGGGATTTTTTCAGCACAGCTTTTGGCTGATCTTGGACAGGTGGTGCAAAACAAAAAACAAGCGATGATTTTTATCAATCGAAGAGGTTATTCTTCCTTTATGCGCTGTCGAGATTGTGGCTATATTGCAAAGTGTAGTGACTGTGATGTCAGTTTGGTCTATCATAGAGAAGACAACAGGCTTAAATGTCACTACTGCGGAAAGCAATACAAAGTTTTGACTCGATGTCCAAATTGTAAAGGTGAGAATATAAAATATGGCGCAGTTGGCACTCAACAAGTTGTGGCAAAGCTGAAAGAACTTTTCCCAAATGTAAATATTTTGCGCATGGATAACGATACAACTTCCACTAAAAATGCTCATCAAAAAATTTTATCTGAATTCAAAAATTCTCTGCCAGGCATTTTGGTTGGCACGCAAATGATTGCAAAAGGGCATGATTTTGAAAATGTGGTTTTGGTTGGAATTGTTGATGCTGACCAAAGTTTGTTCCAAGCCGACTATAGAAGCACAGAGAGAACCTTTCAGCTTATAACGCAGGTTTCTGGGCGTGCTGGACGAAGCAAAGATGAAGGCAAAGTAGTCTTGCAAACCTACGTACCTCGGCATTATGTATATAAATTTGCGTCAAACTATGACTATAAGGGCTTTTTTAGAAAAGAGGCAAATATAAGGCAAACGGCTTGTTTTCCACCATTTAGCAGAATTATTCGACTTCTTTTTTCAGATAATAACGAAAATTATGTTCGCGAAATGCTGAAAGTGTGCTATACTGAAATTGAACAGTTAAAAAGCGTTTATGGCGACCAAATTCTCTATTTAGACGCCATGAAATCGCCGATTAAACGAATTCAAAACAAGTTCCGCTATCAAATTTTAATGCGCGTTAAACTTGAAAAAGCGGACGAAATTGAAGAAAAAGTGTTTGAAATTGCAAATAAAACATCAAAAAATGGCGTATTTTTGGAAATTAATCCAAGCAATATGTCTTAAAAGGAGAAATTTTATGGCAACTCGAAAAGTTGTGTTAGTGGGCGATAAAAGTTTGCGCAAAGTGTCTAAACCAGTCAAAGAGTTCGATGAAGGGCTTTGGCAACTTCTTGATGATATGAAAAGCACCATGTATGCAAATGACGGCATGGGTCTTGCAGCTCCTCAAGTGGGCGTTCTCAGACGAATTGTTGTGATTGATGTAAATAACATGTTTGTTGAGCTTATCAATCCAGAAATTATATCATCAGAAGGCAAAGATATTGAGCAAGAAGGTTGTCTTTCAATTGGCTCGTTCAGAGGCCGTGTGGAAAGACCATATAAAATAACGGTCAAAGCGGATGACAGATATGGCTATCCATTCACTTTGACAGGCGAAAAATGGCTTGCTAGGTGCATTTGTCATGAAGTTGACCACTTGAATGGCATTTTGTTCATCGACAAAACTTTAGACAAAGAAAAATACTTAAAACAGGGCGGAAAACTATGAAGATTTTGTTTTTAGGCTCTTCTCATTTTTCTAAAATTGTGCTTGAAGGGATGTTAAACTGCTCGCTTAATGTTTGCGCAGTCATAACAATTCCAGATAAAGAGGTGGGAAGAGGGCATAAATTGCAACCAAACGAGGTCAAAGTGTTTGCTAAAAAAAACGCTTTGCCAGTTTTTTGCACTGAAAGAGTTAAAAATGATATGCTTCAAATCAAAAAAATTGATTATGACCTTGCTGTTGTGGCATCTTTTGGACAAATTTTGCCAAAAGAATTTTTAGAGCATAAACTTTGTCTTAATGTTCACCCTTCTGCTTTACCAAAATATAGAGGCCCTTCACCTCTGCAAAACACTCTTTTAAATGGCGACAAAACAACAGCTGTTACAATCATGAAAGTTGGAGAGAAGGTTGACTCTGGCGACATAGTCTTGCAAGAAGAGGTGTCTTTGCAAGGAGATGAATACTACTGCCAACTTGAAGAAAGTCTTGGAGTGGTAGGCGCAAAACTTATTGGTCAAGCAGTTGCAATGTTGGAAGAAAATTCATTAAAATTTTATCCACAAAATGACGAACAAGCCACTTATGTCAAAAAATTTGTGAAAAGTGATGGTCTTTTAGATTTTTCACAACCGAAAGAGATGCTCTACAACAAAACACGCGCTTTAAGCGAGCCACTTGGAGTCTATTTTTTCTATAAAAATCAAAAGATAAAAGTTTTTAAATTGAAACCATGTGACATAAAGGTGGAAGAGTTTAAAATTGCAGAGGATAAAAAACATTTTTTGATTGGTTGTCAGAACGGAAGTGTGGAAATTTTAAGTTTGCTTTCACCTTCTGGGAAAAAACAGTCTGGGGCTGATTTTTTGAATGGCTTTAGACCGCAAGGGGAGTTTGTTGATGAAGTTCATTGAGCATAATGAAAATGAAATTTGTCAAGAAATGGAGAACTTAGGTTTGCCCAAATTTCGTGGCAAGCAAATTTTTGAAGCCATGATTAATGGGTTAAAATTAGATGAAGTATCGGTTTTTTCGAGTGATTTTAAGCAAAAAATAGAAGAATTTTATCCAAAAACCAAAATTTTTAAAAAATTCATCTCAAAAGATGGGACAAAAAAATATCTTATCCAATTTGAAGATGGCGCGATTGTGGAGTGCGTGCTTATGAGTTATAAGTATGGCAACACTTTATGCCTTTCAACTCAAGTCGGTTGTCGCATGGGATGCAAATTTTGCGCCTCAACTTTGAATGGTCTTGAGCGAAATCTCACAACTGGCGAAATGCTTTCTGAAGTTTATCTTATCAATCGGGACAATGGAGGCTCAAGAAAAAACAGATTCATCACAAACTTGGTGCTTATGGGCAGTGGTGAGCCTCTTGACAACTTTGATAATGTTTGTAAGTTTTTAAAGATGATTTCGTCAAGCGAAAGTTTGAATATCAGTGAAAGAAATATTTCTCTATCCACTTGCGGACTTGTTGACAAAATAAAAGAACTTGCCGATAAAAATTTTGGCATTTCACTCACAATTTCTCTTCACGCCACAACAGACGAGGCGCGCAAAAGCATAATGCCAATTGCAAACAGGTGCTCAATAGCTCAAATCTTGGATGCATGCGACTATTATTTTGCAAAAACAGGAAGAAGATTTTATATTGAATACACTTTGGTCAAAGGGGTTAATGACAGCGCTATAGATGCGCAAAGGCTGGCAAATCTTTTAAAAGGCAAAGTTTGCCATGTCAATCTTATTATGCTTAATCCTGTGGCAGAGCGAAAACTATGTTCAACTGATAGAAAAGAGGCAGAAAAATTTTGCAAAAAACTAAACGCACTTGGAATTTCTGCAACGATAAGGCGAAGCATGGGACAGGATATTGCTGGAGCTTGTGGTCAACTTAGAAACAAATTTGTAAGGAAGGTTTGATGGAAGGACTTGTTATCAAAAAAAATGCCAATCTTTTCTCTGTTGAAGAATTTTCATCAGGGCAAGTTTTTTTGCGCCATGCAAGTGGCAAAACTGAAGAGAGCGGTGTTTATGTTGGCGACAGAGTTCAATTTGATGAGTCAATAACCAAGGTTGAAGAAAGAAAAAATTTGCTTATAAGACCGCCCCTTGCAAATCTAGACAAACTTTTCATTGTTATTTCGCCATTGCCAAAGCCAGATTTTTTACTGGTGGACAAGTTGCTTATTTATTGTTATCTAAATGATATAGAACCAATTTTGGTGTTAAATAAAATTGATAAGGCAAGCGAAACATTTGTCAAAAATACAAAAAGCATATATAATAAAGTTGCAGAGATCATTTTGACCAGTGCAAAAGAGTGTAGTGCAGCAGCTTTGAGCCAAAAGATTGAAGGTGTTTGTGCCTTTGCAGGTCAAAGTGCGGTTGGAAAGTCATCACTTATAAACTGTCTTTTAGGTCAAAATCTTGCCAAGGTGGGCAATATGTCTTCCAAAATTGACAGAGGCAAACAGACAACGCGCATGGTTCAGCTTTTCAAATTTGGCAAAGGATATATTGCTGACACGGCAGGCTTTTCAATGTTGTCGCTTTCCTTTGTGACAGACCTTGAACCACGTGAGCTTTCTTCATATTATCCAGATTTTTTAAAGGCTCGTGCAGAGTGCAAATATCGTTCATGTTTGCATGAAGGTGGTGATTGTGGAGTAATAAAAGCAGTATCAAAAAAAGAGATAAATGAAGAGCGTTATCAAAATTATCTAAAAATTTTAAAAGAACTTAAAGAACGCAAAAAATATTAAAAAAATCAAAAAAAAGTGTGAAAAGAGGTGAAAAAATGAAAAAAAATGTTTTGGTTTCTGTTTCTACCGACCCAATTCAAGACTATCAAAGCATAATCAACTATGCAAAAGAGATGCAAGGCAAGGCTGATTTTTTGCATTGTGATGTTATGGACGGCGTTTTTGTTGAGCGAAAAACAATCTCGGCACAACTTGTCAGCAATGTCAATTCAAACAGTTCTATTATGCTCGATGTTCACCTTATGTGCGATGAACCTTCAAAATCAATCAAAGAATTTGCACGAGCAGGGGCAAATATTATCACCATTCATTATGAGGCATTTAAAGATAAAACAAAGATAGACAAGGCCATTGATGAAATTCGCGCAAACAATTGTCTTGTTGGGCTTGCAATAAATCCTGACACTCCAATCAAAGATATAAAAATTTATCTTTATAAACTTGACCTAGTGCTTGTTATGAGTGTTGTTCCAGGTCTTAGTGGACAAAAATTTATGCCAAACAGTCTTGAAAAAATAAAAGAACTTGACAAAATCAGAAAAGAAAACAATTTTTCATATAAAATCGAGGTTGACGGAGGCATCAATCAAGAAACCGCTTTAAAAACTGTGGAAGCAGGCGTTGATATGCTGGTCAGTGGAAGTTATGTTTATAACAGCAAAGATAGAACAAAAGTTATAAAAGAGCTTAAATCTTTGTAAATTGCCTATTGCAAAAGTCAAAAAGTTATAGTATAATAAGTGTAGGAGGGAGACCTATGTGTTTTAAGAAAAATAAAGCTGAGAAACAAAAGAAAGAAGAAAAGAAAACAAAAAATACAGAGAAAGAAACACCAAGAGCAGTAAAAAAAGAATTAACGAAAAAGGATGTTACGCAGGAAGAGACTAAGAAAACTGAAAGGAAAAAAGTTGAAGCTAAAAAAGCTGACACAAAAACAACTGAAGCAAAAAAGGCTGACTCAGCAGAAGTTAAAGCACCTAAAGAGCGCAAGGCCTTGTATCGCGTGGTTTATTCAAAAGAACTTAAAGTTTGGCAGATAAAAAAAGACGGAGCAAAACGCGTGATTGACAGCAAGCATACAAAAGAAGAGGCGCTTGCAAGAGTTCGTGAACTCAGCGAAAATCATGACAGCAATTTTGTGGTGCAGAAAAAAGACGGAAAATTTCAAAAGAAAGCAAATTTAAAATAAAAAAGTGTAAGTTTAAGTCTTACACTTTTTTGTATTGTTTTTTATCAGATTTTCCACGCTTGAAACAATTTCGTTATGGATTTCATCAATTGATTTGGTGGCATCCAAAACAACAAAGCGCTCTTTTTCCTTTTTTGAAATAAATTCATAGCCTTCATAAACTTTTTGGTGAAAGTCAAGATCCTCTTTTTCCATTCGGTCAAAGTTTAAAGAGTTGAGATTTTTTCTTTCAAAAGCAATTTCAGGCTTTATTTTTAAATAAAAAGTCAAATCAGGTTTATATTTTCCAAGTATCATTTCATTTAGTTTTAAAATCTCATCCGCTTCAAAAATTTTTCTTGCAAAGCCTTGATAGGCTATTGTTGAGTCATAAAACCTGTCTGCAACCACTATTTTGCCTTGATTTAACGCAGGCAAGATTGTTTTTTCAAAAAGTTGGGCACGACTTGCAAGAAAGAGCAACAACTCAGCCTTAGGAACAGGGGAGTCCTCTTCATAGCAAAGAAGAAGCTCTCTAATCTTCTCGCCAAGGCTTGTCCCGCCAGGCTCTCTTACAAACACAAAGTGCTCTTTATCTTTTCGCGTGGCAACATATTCCTTAAAAAGCTTGACTTGAGTGCTTTTTCCGCAGGCATCTCCGCCTTCGAAGGTGATAAAAAGTCCATTTTTCATTTGCATGTCCTTCTTTTTAGTGACAATGCCCGTCGCAATCGCCACCGCAATCACAATCTACAAGTTCAATATATTTGTCAAGGTTTTGTGCCTTATAAAAATTTTCGCACATTTTATCAGTTGTTGTATAGCCAGGTTCTGCACAAAGAAGTTCGGTGATTCTGTTGATAACAGTTGCGCAAGTCAGTTCAACGGTGCTTGGTCTTTCAATCACAACCCGCGTAGATGGTTCGCCTTCAATTGTCCAATCATTGCAGTCAAATTCATCTTTGTCATAAACTTTGCCTATACATTCACTTTCAATAACAATCCCTTCCCTAGTCGTGGTTGTAACAACAGCGCTCATGCCTGTGCAATCACCTTTCTTGATTGTCATGCCAAGAGTTGAGCTTTTGATGTCGCGTTTTGCAATTTGAGGAATGCATTTTTGCGTTTGTCCTGTCACATGAAGTCCAAATTTAGAACACAACCATCCATTCACATTCCACATATATGAAGGGGAGAATTTTCCAGCATTGATAAGTTTTTTTCTTTCCTCATCTGAGATGTTATCATTTGAAGCAACTTCTTTTTCAAATTCTTTAAGCGTCAGTCCAGCACCATGCACCCTTGCAAGAGAGATGCCATAGTCTTCCACATTATAACTTGATTTGCCTTTGATTTTTGTGATTTTATGTGTTGCACCAGCAAGCACAGAAATCAGATTGCCCCAAAAAACATCTTGATAACCACTGCCACAAATTGTGCAACCACTTTCTTTTGCGAGTTTGTCAAGCTTTTTGGCAAGTTTTGGATTTGAGTTTTGAGCGTAGAAAGCCTCTTCGCAAGTTGAAATTGCATTTACGCCATTTTTAGCGCAAATTTCGTAAGCAGGAAAGTTTTCAGCAAATATGCTTGTGGTGGTGATAACAGCAACATCAACTTCATGAGTCTGCAAAAATTTTTCAAACTCTTTTGCGTCTTGAATTTTTACATTGCGTTTTTTGCAGTCTCCAATAATTTGAGAAATGTCTTGTCCGATGATGTCAGGATTGATGTCAAATGCTCCGATAATTTTGATGCCTTTTTCTTCAGCATAACGCATGGTGTAAGCACTCATTTTGCCACAACCATATTGAACCATTGTGATTTTTCTCATAAATTTTACCTCCATAAAAATTATAATTGACATTTAAAAAATTTCAAAACAATTTTATAGGTTTTTGCAAGAAAAACGAAATTGATAAAATTAGGTCTAATTTCAAAAAAGCTAAGAAAAGTCAGTTGTTTTAACACAAAAAAAGCGCAAAATTGCGCCATATTTTAAGTTTTATCATCATTTTTATGAAAATATGCGTAAATTTTATAGGCTAGAGCCTTGTTTATTCCTTTCACGCTTTCTATTTCTTCTTGTGAGGCTTGGCTGATTTTTTCAGTGCTTCCAAAAATCCTAAGCAAT
>CALVUB010000020.1 GCA_944363385.1 uncultured Clostridia bacterium | reverse complement strand
GGCAGCATAGCTCAGGTGGCTAGAGCGCAAGATTCATACTCTTGAGGTCACTGGTTCGATCCCAGTTGCTGCTACCAAAAAATTTTTCTTATTTATATCTTAAAGTTTTAGTTTGTTGGGATCGAACCAGTGAAACGGTTCGAACGGGTTCCCTGAAAATCGATAGATTTTTAGGGTGAGGTCCCAGTTGCTGCTACCAAATTTAATTTTTAAACAAATCTTTTAACTCTTTTGTTATCGGATCGAACCAGTAAACGGTTCGCTCGGGTTCCCTGAAATTTCAAATTCAAAAATATCACCGCCTTGAAAGCGGTTTTATTTTTATAAAAGGATTGATATGATACACTCTCTTTCTGGCGGACAATTGAAAATCAATAAAAATTATGATTTTGCAAAGGTGGAAATTTTGGAAGGCGAAAGCGCGTCTCTTGTCTTTTGGTTTATCTCTCCTTTCAAGGAGCTTAAAGAAGGTCAAATTGTCGTTGTTTTATTTGGGCGCGAAAACAAAGAGGTTAAGGGCAAGGTTTTGCGCATCGACAGAAATGTAAATGAGCAAAGTTCACCTTTCCCAATAAAACGGATGAAAAAAATTGTCAATATTTTAGATTGAATGACATAAACTTGAATTTTTGAATAAATAATTTTTTGTGAGGTTTTATGATTGATAAAATAATAGAAGATAAAAATATTCTTCTCACCAAATTGAATGACATTGCTTTTGCGGTCAACGCGAATGGGTTTAATGAAGATGGTTTTGCTGGCAAAGTTTCAAAATTTTGGCCAGAGCTTAACAATTCGACCTTTGAAATCGGTTCTTCTCTATCAAAAAAAATTGGAGACAAAACCTTTCATGCTCTTGTATGCCACTCGTTAGATGAAAATGGTTGGGGAAAAGACCAAGCCGAGATTATTAAAAAATGTTTTGACAGCATTAACAGCGAAAATCCTATTGCTACTGTAGCTATTGGCACAGAACTTATGGATAGAAGCTCGGGTGCAAACTTCCAGCAAATTGTTTATGGTATGGAAATGTCCAACAAAAAAATCACGCTATATGGCGTGACCAAAGCAAGGGTGGCTTTTCTTATAAATGAAGAAAAAATCAGAAGAGGATATTTTAAAGATTAAAAAGTAACAAATGTTTGCCTTTAACAATTACAGATTTTTTCACTTTTTTGTTTTGTCTAAAATCTTTTGCAATTCTTTACACTTTGTTTCGTCCATATCTTCAACACCTTCAAGTCTATAAGGCAAATTTAGTTCGCGATATTTAGCGATTCCAATGGTTTTATATGGCAAAAGTTCGATTTTTTCAACATTTTTTAGCTTTTTCGCAAAATTTTTAAGTTTTTTAATATGCTTTTCATCATCATTCATTCCTGGAACTATAACCTGTCTAAGCCACAACTTATTGCCTTTTTCTTGCACTTTGTCTAAAAAGTTTTGAAAATATTTAATCGGTTTTCCTGTCAGTTCTTGATATTCCTCCTCGTCAACCGCCTTTACATCAAGAATAACAAGATCGACGTAATCTAAAATTTCGTCATAGTCTCCAAACCCAACCCCTGCTGTGTCAAGAGCAGTGTTTATCTTTTTTTCTTTGCAAAGTTTTAGACATTCAAGCAAAAAAGCTGGTTGCAACAGAGGCTCACCTCCTGAGAAGGTTACCCCGCCGTCAGAGTTATAATAGTTTTTGTAGCGCTCTATTTTTTTGACAAGTTCTTTTGCTTCTATCTCTTCTCTCGTGCCATTTTCTGCCCATGTTTCAGGATTGTGGCAATATTTACAACGAAGATGACAGCCTTGGAAAAAGCAGACAAACCTTATCCCTGGTCCGTCAACAAGTCCCATTGTTTCAATTGAATTTATTTTTCCTTTCATTTTTTTGCTCTTATAATTATGTCGGCTTTTTTCAGTAATTTGCTGTTGTAACCATTGTCAACACCAATTGTAAAAATACCAGTTTGCATTGTTTTGTCAATCACGGTTTGACTATCTTCGAAAACGACTGCGTTTTGGTATCTAATTTTAGTAAATTCAAAAAGTCTGTCATAAAAGTCTGATTTTGGCACTAAAAGTTTCGATAAACTATATATTTTTTTAAAATACTTTGCAATGTCAAAATGTTTTAAAATATCTTTTAAAACCCATTCTTCTTGGTTGGAAACGATAATTTTTTGCGCGTCTGGAAATGTTGTGACTATGTCAGAAAAGAAATCAAACAACTTTTCTTTTTTCAAAAGTTTAAGCACTATTTCTGATTTTTCTTCTATTGCCCATTCAATATCAAAGTCAATACCAGTGTCTTTTATCAATTTTTCATAGGTTTCGCGATTTGTTCCTCCTTTATGATTTTTTCGGTCTTCATCATCAAGTTCTTTTCCTGTGATAAGTTTGTAAACTTCTTTATGCGCATCAAAATGAAGAGGCTCGCTGTTGATTAATGTGCCATCAAAATCGAATATAAAGACCTCTTTTCCTTCTTTATATTTTTCTTTCAAGATGTCAATAAGTTTAGTGTTATCTTCCAATCTTTTCATGAAAAGTCCTTGCAATCACTTCCTCTTGATGAGCGCGTGAGAGTTTGTTGAAATTTACCGCATAGCCAGAAACTCTGATGGTAAGCGTTGGATATTTGTCTGGATGCTCCATTGCGTCTATAAGCTTTTCGCGATTTAAAACATTGACATTTATGTGCTGAGCGCCTTGCTTGAAGTAGCCATCAAGTATTCCTACAAGGTTTTTAACCCTTTCCTTCAAATCATGTCCCAGCGCATTTGGAACAATTGAGAAGGTGTTTGAAACGCCATCTTGACAACAATCGCAGTATGGAATTTTTGCAACAGAATTGAGTGAAGCAAGTGCACCAGAGTTGTCTCTGCCGTGCATTGGGTTTGCTCCTGGTGCAAAAGGACAGCCTGCTTTTCTTCCGTCTGGAGTGTTGCCCGTCTTTTTGCCATACATAACATTTGAGGTTATGGTGAGAGCAGAGAGTGTGTGTTTTGCATTTCGATAAAGTTTGTTTTTCTTTAGGCAGGAGATAAAGTGCTGAACAATTTCAACAGCAATTTGGTCAACTCGGTCATCATCATTGCCATATTTTGGATAGTCACCTTCAATCTTAAAGTCAACTGCTATGCCGTCATTATTTCTTATCGGAGTCACCTTTGCATATTTAATTGCCGAAAGCGAGTCTGTTGCAACAGAAAGACCTGCAACGCCAAAAGCCATAAGTCTTTCAACATAAGTGTCGTGAAGAGCCATCTGCCCTGCCTCATAGGCATACTTATCATGCATAAAGTGAATAATATTCATTGCATCAACATAAATTTTTGCAACCTTGTCAAGTGTTTCAAAATATACCTTTTTAACCTTGTCATATTTCAAAACTTTGTCAGTCATCGGTTTTATATTTTCCACCACAAGTTTTCCACTCTTTTCATCTTTGCCTTCATTGATTGAATAAAGAAGTGATTTTGCAAGGTTGCATCTTGCGCCAAAAAACTGCATCTGTTTTCCAACTTTCATAGCAGAAACGCAACAAGCAATGGCATAGTCATGGCCATAAATCGGTCTCATAGCATCATCGCTTTCATATTGAATGCTGTCTGTGAGAATTGAAATCTTGGCACAATATTTTTTGAAATTTAAAGGTAAAAGATTTGACCATAAAACTGTCAAGTTTGGTTCTGGTGATGGGTCTAAGTTGATAAGACTATGTAAAAACCTGAAACTATTTTTGGTTACCAAACTATGCTTGTCATCAAGCATTCCGCCAATACTTTCAGTAACCCAAGTTGGGTCACCTGCAAAGATTTCATCATATTCAGGTGTGCGAAGATGTCTAACAAGTCTAAGTTTTATAGTAAACTGGTCAACAAGTTCTTGCGCCTGTTCTTCAGTCAATCTGCCCTCTTTCATGTCTCTTTCAAGATAAATGTCAAGAAATGTTGAAGTTCTTCCCAAACTCATTGCTGCGCCATTGTTTTCTTTGACTGAAGCAAGATAAGCAAAATATGTCCACTGAAAAGCCTCTTTTGCGTTTGTAGCAGGCAAAGAGATGTCAAAACCATAGCGAAGAGCCATGTTTTTGATTTTACCAAGAGCTTTGATTTGCTCGTTGACCTCTTCTCTAAGACGGATAGATTCTTCATCTTTGATTTCAACCATATCTTTAGAGATAAGGTCTTTTTTCTTCTCTTCAATAAGTCTGTCAATTCCATAAAGCGCAACGCGTCTGTAGTCACCAATAATTCTTCCCCTTCCGTAAGCATCAGGAAGCCCTGTGATAAGCCCTGCGCTTCTTGCTCTTCTAATAGCTGGTGTGTAAGCATCAAAAACGCCGTCATTGTGCGTTTTTCTTATTCCGCTTGCAAAAATCTCATGTAGGTTTTTATCAAAGGTGCGGTTGTATGCCTTAAGCGACTGGTCAACCATTCTAAGGCCACCAAAAGGATTGACAATCCTTTTAAGTGGAGCGTCTGTTTGAAGACCGACAACCACCTCATTTTTTTTGTCTATATATCCTGCAGGATAGCTATCAATCCCAGATATGCGAGAGGTATCAACATCAAGCATACCTTTTTTTAGTTCTTTAAGTAAAAGTTTTTCACACTTTGCCCAAACTTTTTCAGTTTTTTTGCTTTTTGGTGAAAGAAAAGAGTCATCGCCCTTATACTCTTTATAATTGTTATCAATAAAAGAAGATACATCAATACTGTTTTTCCATTCTTCACCTTTAAATGAGCGCCATGCGTCCAATTTTTTGTCTGTTTCTTTTGTTTTCATAACTCCTCCGCCTATACAAAGATTATACTCCTTTAAGCTTTGCTAAGTCAATTAAATAACCCTCTCTTGTTCAAAAATTTTAACCTGTTTTTTGTTGTTTTGTGATTGTCAAATTAAAAAAACTATTGCTTTTTCTTATATGTCATGTTATCATATTTAAGGAGGACTCAAATGAGGATAGAAGACGAAGTCAAAAAAACAAGAAAACTTGTAAACAACATCTTGATAGATTATCATGAAAAAATTGATGTGGAAAAACTCTGTCAATTGACTGCCTCTCTTTGCGAGAAAAGAAAAATCTTTTTGCCAAAGAGCGAAATTGAACAAGTTGTAAATTATGTTTTGGATGAATTCTACGATTGTGGACTTTTGGCTGGAGATGAAAGAAATGGCTTTTATGTAGATTTGCCAAACCATTTTTCAAATGAAAAAGATCACAGAAAAAACATCAAAAATTTGTCAAACAGAAGTTATCAAATGTAAAAACGTTTGTTTTTTAATCAAAAAACCTAAAATTTTGTCAATTTTTGGTCAAAAAGAATAAATTTGCCTCTTTTGCTACAAAATATGGCTAAAGAGGTTTTTTATGAGATTTTTGTTTTTTTCGCTTATTTTTCCAATTTTGTTTTGCGCTGGCTCTTCTTGTGTGGTAGACTTGATAAGTGAGGCAGATATGATAGTTTTTTATAATAACGGACAAATTGAATCTATGACTGAAAGCCAGTTTGACAAAGTGGACTCTCTTTTTCAGGAGACAATTGAGGATGCATTAGAGATGCCTGCTTATGGTGTAAGCCTTGATGAGTTGACTAAAGAAGAGATGAAAAAGGGTTTTTGGCTTGAATTTAAATTTGACGAAACACTTTACTCTTCTTCCATGCCTTTTGACAGTCTGCTTGTAAAGATTGAAAAAAACTGTTTTGGCGTCAATCTTATTCGAGGAAATGATGGCGTTTATGAAGGAAGGTGCTTTTATCTTGACTTAAACGGAAACAATTTTGACAAACTTTACAATTATCTTTCTGTGATCATAAGTGGTGAAGAAGAATTTGAAATTGAAAATGAACAGATAAAAGAAACTCCGATTGAAGAGGTTGAAGAAGATAAAAAGGAAAAGGAAACAACAAAAAGCGGTCAGACTTTGCTTGAAAAATTAAATTAGCCTTCATTTTTGAAGGTTTTTTATTGTCAAAATAAATATTTTGTTGTATAATAGCAAGCGTTATGGAAAACTTTGACGCAATCGTTATTGGCGCAGGTCACGCAGGCTGTGAAGCCTCTCTTGCTCTTGCAAGAACTGGACATAAAACCCTTCTATTATCACTGAACCTTGATGCAGTGGCTTTTTTGGCATGCAATCCATCGATTGGTGGAACTGCAAAAGGTCAGCTTGTTTGTGAAATTGATGCGCTTGGTGGCGAAATGGGGGTCAACACTGACAAAACTCTTATTCAACTTCGCATGTTAAATCGCGGAAAAGGCCCAGCTGTGCAAAGTTTAAGAGCGCAAGCTGATAAAGAAAGATATCACAGCGAAATGAAAAAAACTCTTGAAGAGACACCAAATCTTTTTCTAAGACAAGGAGAAGTTATTTCGATTGAAGAAAATTTAGATGGAAGCAAAACTGTTTTGACGGCGGTTGGAAAAGGCTACACTGCAAAAACTATTGTATTTGCAACTGGTGTTTACTTAAAAAGCAGAATTATCATTGGTGACTATACAAAAGATATTGGACCAAACGGCTTTGCAAATGCGCAAAAACTTTCTGACAGTTTGAAAGCGCTTGGAATAAAACTTTTGCGTTTTAAAACAGGAACGCCTGCTCGAATAAATGGTAGGTCAATAGACTATTCAAAGCTTGAAGTTCAACATGGCGAAGAAAATATACAAAACTTTTCTTTTATGACAAAAGATAAACCTAAAAATGTGGCAGTTTGTTATTTGACTTACACAAATGAAAACACACACAGCATTATAAAATCAAACCTTGACAAAGCGCCAGTTTTTTCAGGACTTATTAAAGGTGTTGGCCCAAGATATTGTCCTTCAATTGAAACAAAGATTGTCAGATTTACAGACAAAGAGCGTCATCAACTTTTCTTAGAACCTGAAAGTCTTTCAACAAATGAAGTTTACATTCAAGGCTTTTCAACCTCAATGCCAGTCGATGTGCAAGAAGAGATGATTCATTCTGTGGCTGGGCTTGAAAATGCTGAAATTATGCGAGACAGCTACGCAATTGAATATGATTGTATAGAGCCAACTCAACTTTTGCCTACACTTGAACTTAAAGGTCATAAAGGACTGTTTTTTGCAGGTCAGATAAATGGCACATCTGGTTATGAAGAGGCTGGCGCGCAAGGAATTATTGCAGGAATAAATGCATCGCTATATCTTGACGGCAAAGAACAACTTGTTTTGAAGCGAAGTGATGGCTATATAGGTGTGCTTATTGATGATATTGTTACAAAGGGAACAAATGAACCTTATCGAATGATGACCTCGCGAGCTGAATACAGACTTTTCTTACGCTCTGATAACGCCGATTTGAGACTTACTGAGATTGGTCGAAAAGTTGGGCTTGTAAAGGATGAACGCTGGCAAATTTTTCTTGATAAAAAACAAAAACTTAACGAAATTTTTGAGTTGTTGTCAGTTAAATATAAACCACAAGAGCTTGAAGAACTTTTTACTGAAAATAGTGAAAGTTTGCCAAAAGAAAGCATGAGCGCTAAAAATATTTTAAAAAGAAGCAATATTGATGCTTTTAAACTTAATGAAAAATTTGGACTTTTTAAAAACTTTGACTATGATATCATAAACGAAATGAATATTATGGTTAAATATGAAGGCTATTTAAAGCAACAAGAAGAAGAAATTGAAAAATTTAAGAAAAATGAGAAAATTTTGATACCTGAAAATTTTGACTATCGAAAATATCATGGACTTAGACTTGAGGCGATTGAAAAACTTGAAACAATAAAACCATTAAACATTGGTCAAGCGTCAAGAATTTCAGGCGTTTCACCTGCCGACATTGCAGTTTTGTCTGTGCTTGTTAAAAAGTTTGTAAAGGAAAACAATGAATAAACGTGAGTTTTTAAAAAAAATGTTTTGTAAATATAATATCAATCTAAGCGAAGAACAGATTGATAAATTTTTGCTTTATTATGATTTTTTGATTGAAGAAAACAGTAAATTTAATCTGACAGCAATCACAGAATTTGAAGATGTAGCAATCAAACATTTTTTGGATAGCGCTCTTGCTTCAACTTTTTTGAAAAGTGACTCAAGTGTTATTGATGTTGGCTCTGGAGCTGGTTTTCCAGGCGTTGTTTTGAAAATTTTGCGTGATGACTTAAAAATCACACTGCTTGACTCTTTAAATAAACGAATTAATTTTTTAAACCAAACAATAAAACTTTTAAAACTTGATGATATCATCGCCGTCCATGCTCGCGTTGAAGATTTTGCAAAAGAGTATTTTCAGAAATTTGACTATGCAACCTCTCGCGCAGTTGCTTATCTTCCAACTTTGAGTGAATATATCCTTCCTCTTGTAAAAATAAATGGAGAAGCTGTTGTTTATAAGGCTCAAAAACTTGACCAAGAACTTATAGATGCACAAAAAGCAATCAAAATTTTGGGAGGAAAGATAATAGCCGTGAAAGAGTTTTTTATTGAAGAAAGCTCTTCTGAGCGCAAACTTTTGTTTATAAAAAAAGTTTTACAAACACCAAAAATCTATCCAAGAGGTAAAAATCTTCCAAAAACAAAACCTTTACAGTGAAAGTTGACAAAATAAAAAATAAAATTTATAATGTTTTACAAAGGAGTTAATATGCAAGAACTATCTTCATTATGGCAAGCAGTGCTTGATAAACTTGAACTTAATGTTTCAAATGTTTCTTTTATAATGTGGTTTAAGCCACTTAAGGTTTTAGACTTTTCAGATGAAAACAAAAAAATTGTGGTTTCAACAAATTCAACTTCTGCTAAAAATCAAATTATGAGAAACTATTTTGATAAACTTTCCTCAGCAATCAAAGATATTTTTGGCGAAATAATTGAAATTGAAATTTTAGACCCAAATGAAGAAATTGAATTTATCAAAAAGTATGGTGAAAAGAAAGTTCAAAAAGAAATTGAAGTTGCAAAAAATCCTTTTAAAGAAAAATACACTTTTGACAATTTTGTTGTTGGTAAAAGCAATCAATTTGTCTATGCTGCTGCCAGAGCTGTTGCAGAGCATCCAGGTGAAAAATTTAATCCACTTTTTATTTATGGCGGTGTTGGACTTGGAAAAACTCACCTTCTGCACGCTATAGGCAATTATTTGCATGAATTCAATCCAAATTTGAAGGTTATGTATGTGACTTGTGAAGCATTTGCAAATGATTATATAGAAAGCCTAGGGTCAAACACTAAAAACAAAGCTATTCTTGAATTTAGAACCAAATATCGTAATCTTGATGTTTTAATGGTGGATGATATTCAATTTATATCTAAAAAAACTTCTACTCAAGAGGAATTTTTCCACACTTTTAACGAACTTTATCAAAATAACAAACAAATTATTATTACTTCAGACAGACCACCAAAGGATATTGAAACTCTTGCCGACCGCTTGCGCTCAAGATTTACATGCGGACTTATTCAAGATATTCAATCTCCTGACCTTGAGACAAGAATTGCAATTTTAAGAAAAAAATGTCAACTTGAAAAATATGTTATTGATGACGATGTGATTGATTTTATTGCAGAAAAAATCAACACAAATATAAGAGAACTTGAAGGTATGCTGTCAAAGGTATATTTTCTTGCAACTCTTGTAGGAAAGCGGTCGGCGACTATGGATGAGGCAAGAGAAGCTTTTTCAAGTCAACTTGAAGAGGAAAAAAATGAAGGTTTAACTCCTGATCAGATCATCGACACAGTTTGTAAATATTTTGATATAACAAGAGAAGATATTATTGGAAAAAAGAAGAGTAAAGAGGTTGTTGAACCTCGAATGATAGCAATTTATCTGATTAGTGAAATTCTTGAGATACCTCTTGTTTCAATTGGAAAAATTTTCGGAGGGCGTGACCACACAACAATTATGCACTCTCGTGATAAAATTTCAGATAGTCTTAAAACTTCACATAAAATTCAAAGCTTTGTCAGTGAAATCAAAAAAATGTTGACAAGTGGACAAAACTAAAAATTTATCCACAAGTTATCCACAATTTCAAAATCAATATAAGCAATTTGAATTATTAAAAATTTAAAAATGACACTATATATAGTAAAAATTAAACTTATCCACATTTAAACAATTGCTTATTAATAATATTATTATTTTATCAAAGAAATAAATTAAGATCTTCTAAAAAAAGCAAAGTGGCAACCTATAAATTTTCTTTATTAAAAAACAGAAAAATATAAATAAAAAAATTCAAAAAACCTTTAAAAATGTTGATTAAAAAAAATAAATATGTTAAAATATTTTCTAGATAAGGAGAATAATTTTATGTTAGTAAATTGTCAAGGACTTGACCTTTCAGAAGCATTTTTAAGAGTAAGTAAGGCTATTTCAAACAAAATCACAAATCCCATTTTAGAAGGAATAAAAATTGTTGCAGAAGATGGCACTTTGACTATGAGCGCCACAGATACCGAACTTTCAATTGAGAAAAAAATCAAAGCAGATGTTAAAATTGAAGGAGAAACTGTTGTTCCAGGCAGATTTATCACCGAGTTTGTGAAAAAACTTACAAACTCAGAAATTGAGCTTTCTGTCAACGAAAAAAATCAGCTTGTGATTAAATATGAAGACAGCCAAAGTATGATTCAATGCTATAACCCTATTGAATATCCAGGCTTTAAAAAGATTGAAACAGAAGAGTATTTTGGAATTGCAAAGAAAGATTTTAAAACTTGCGTGACAAAATCAAGTTTCTCAGTTGCAACAGATGACTCAAGACCAATTTTGAAAGGCGTGCTGTTTGATATTGATAAAAATGAACTTAGCGCTGTTGCTCTTGACGGATATAGACTTGCAAGAATTAATAAAAAGATTGTTTCAAACATAAAAAAATCTATCGTTGTGCCAGCAAGAAGTTTGAGTGAACTTTCAAAACTTATCGATGACGGCGATGATATGATAAATATTTATATTGACGAGTATACCATAATGGTTGACCTTGGAGATACAAAGGTAACTTCAAGATTGTTGGAAGGCGACTATATAAATTATAAACAAATCATCCCTATGAACTACGAGACTTTTGTTATAATCAATAAAGAACAATTTGAAGAAGCTTTGGAAAGAGCTACCCTTCTTTCAAAGACCTCACAAAACAACTTTGTAAAGTTTGATATAAAAGAAAACAACATTTGTATCACATCAAACAGTGATCTTGGAAATATTAAAGAAAATATTCCTGCCTCTGTCAGCGGAAAAGACCTTGTGATTTCATTTAATCCACGATATTTTCTTGAAGCTTTGAGAGTTAACTCAAACGAATTTATTAAAGTTTGCTTCAATCAACCTTCAACTCCTTGTGTGATTGTTCCAACTGAAGAAGATGAGTTTTTATATCTTATCTTACCAGTCAGAGTTATTGGTTAAAAAAAAAGCATTGAGATTTTTTCTCAATGTTTTTTTATTAAGCTTCAAGGCCATCAGGGAAACATTCTTTACAAACAGTATCCCATTCAGCACCAATTTCTACAAACTCTTCTTTAGTGTCGGCTGTATAAAATTCTGTATTTCGAGAGGTAGTAAAAGAATTATCACGATGACAAATATATAAATTTGGTGATAAATTTCTTGTATAAAAACCACATTCAGTATCCAAAAATGAATCTTTATTATTTTTATGCAAAACATATTTGCCAGTTATTTTAATAATTGCATAACCCGAGAAATCTTTACTACTACTACTACTACTTTCTGTTTCTTCACAGGCAGAAAGTGAACCAAAAACTGAGCCAAACAAAATTGATAGGGCAGAAAAGCCTACTAATAATTTCTTTTTTAATGTGTTTTCATTTAATGTGTTTTTCATTTTTAACTCCTTGTGATTATAGTATATCATACATTTTTTAGCTTTTCAAGGGGTAATTTTAAAATTTATTTGGAAAAAACAAACAAAAAATGATAAAATAAGACAAAGGAGCTAAA